>DAIUDS010000039.1:0-15550 GCA_036845485.1 Jiangellaceae bacterium | reverse complement strand
GGGAGCCTATGCGGCCTTCGTCAGAACGGAGGCCACGGGATCGGCATCCGGTCGCCGACTGGCACCGGGAACGTGCCGTCCGTCAGAAGCGCTTCGACTCTCGACACAGACGCCGCGACCTCGTCATCGGTGAGCAGGGAGGCCAGCCGTTGGCCGAGGTCCCCCTGCAGGACGCGGCCCAGCAGGTTCAGCGTCTCGCGCTCGGCGTCGCTCACCGGCTCCCCCGACCAGCCCCACAGCACCGTCCGCAGCTTCGGTTCGACGTGGAAGGTGACGCCGTGGTCGATCCCCAACACCGTGCCGTCCGTCTCGACCAGCACGTGCCCACCCTTCCGGTCAGCGTTGTTGATCACGATGTCGAACAGGGCCATCCGGCGCAGCCGCAGGTCGTCCGCGTGTACGAGCGTTACCGGCTCTCCGGAGGCACCGCGTGCGTCCAGCACGCGCAGCCATCCGTCGGGCACGGCTTCGCGATCGACGACGTCGACCAGCCCGGTGCCGTCCTCCTCGACCCAGAGCTGGCACATCCCGGGTCCGAACGGCCCGTCCCGAAGAACGGTGGGCGGAACGACGTGCCACCCGGCGGCCTCGGAGACCAGGTAGGCCGCAACCTCACGGCCGGCGAGGGTGCCGTCCGGGAAGTCCCACAGCGGGCGCTCACCTGCCACCGGTTTGTAGACGCACCGAACACCACCCTCGACGCCTCGCTCAGCGGCGCCGAGCCGGCATAGCAGGGTCGCGTTGGACGCGGACACCAACTGGGCCTCCACGGTGAGCGAGCCCTCCCGTAACAGGTTGGGCGCAAGGTCGATCACGCCTCAGTCCCGGCGCCGGTAGCCGTTCTGCCGGGGACACACGTGGCCCTCCGGGTCGAGCGGCAGCGCACAGAGCGGGCAGGGCGGCCTACCGGCGGATACGAGAGCCTGGGCCCGCCGTACGAATGCCCGGGCGGACGCGCCGGTGATCCGCACGACCAGGACGTCGCGCTCGTCGGTGGAGTCCGTGGCGGGTGCCTCCTCCTCGTCGTCACCACCCTCGGCGACGGCGAACGCCTCGATCACCACCCGGTTATCGGCGCCGTCCCAGGCCAGGGTGAGCGTGCCCACCCGGAACTCCTCGACGATCGGCTGTTCGAGCGGATCCCGATCGTCGAGCTCCTCCGGGGGCAGCGCCGGGACCGAGGCGGTTCCGGCCGACCGCCGGACGACCTCGTCGAGCAGGAGGTCGAGTCGCTCCGCCAGCAGAGCGACTTGTTCCTTCTCGACGACGACGCTCGCCAACCGCGCGTCGTCGCGCGCCTGCAGGAAGAACGTGCGCTGGCCCGGCTCGCCCACCGTCCCCGCGACGAACCTCTCGGGCGGATCGAACTGGAAGACCTGGCGCGGCACGTCTACGACCCTACGGCGTTCCGGTTCCCCCGCCCACCGGCGCGTCTGCCGCCGGCCGTCGCCCGCGCCGCCTGCCCGGATGGAACGCGGAAAGATCGTCGCCGGTGTCGTTGAGACGGATGACGAAGGGACGTCCATCCGTGTACCGCACCGCAGTCACCGAGCACGGATCGACGACCAGCCGCTGGAAAAGGTCCAGATGCATGCCCAGGGCATCGGCGACGACGGCCTTGATCACGTCGGAATGGGAGACGGCCATCCAGACCGCGTTCGGGCCGACGTCCCCCACGACCTGCGCATCGCGTTCGCGGACGGCATCCACCGCCCTGGCCTGTGCCGCGCGCAACGACTCCCCACCGGGGAATGTGACGGCCGACGGGTGCGACTGCACGACCTTCCACAACCGCTCGTGCGACAGGTCCTTCAGCGCCCGGCCCGTCCATTCCCCGTATCCGCACTCGGTCAGCCGGTCTTCGACGGTGACCGCCAGCCCGTCCCGTCCCGCGAGGATCGCAGCAGCCGTGTCGAGGCATCTCTCCAGCGGGCTGGAGACGACGGCGGCCAACGGGATGCTCCGCAGGCGGGCAGCCAACGCACGCGACTGGTCGTGGCCAAGCCGGTCGAGCCGGACTCCCGGGGTGCGACCAACCAGGACGCCCGAGACGTTCGCCTCGGTCAGGCCGTGGCGGACCAGCAGAACGGTGGGCACAGGCCGGAGCCTACGTAAGGCCCATGCGTCGCCGGGCGGCGTACGTCGCCCGGGTTCGCCTTTCCTCGCCATCCGTTGCTCTCAAAGGGGTCGCGCGGAGAGCATTCATGAGCTAGGGATGGGTAGGACACGGGTCGAGGAGGGAGGCCAGGGCCGGCGATGTGGACTCCCTCGTGGCGGGCAGCCACCGGCGCGGTCGCCGCAGCCGTGCTCATCCTGGCTTCCATGGACGTCGCGGCTTCGGCCCAGACGACGACGCCTTCGGCCACGCCCGAGCCCACGCCCTCGTCAGAGGAGACGGCGTCTCCGCCGCCGCCGCCGTCGCCCGCACCCAGTCCCTCCACACCGCTGCCGACGACGACATCGGCTCCCTCGCCGCCCGACGCGCCCTGGGCACCGCCGGCCGATCCCGCCGATGACCCGGCCGCCGAGCCGTACCACGGGGCGTTGTCCGAGCAGGCCCTCGACGTCATGTCGGCACACGCCGACGTCGTCGCCGAAGCCCAGGCGCTCCTCGAACAGGCACTCGCGGACCTGAAGACAGCCGAAGTCGCGGTCGCCAAGGCGGTCGCCGAAGCAGATGCCGCCCGCACGGCGCACGCCGATGCCACGCGGGCGGCCGAGCTGGCGACCCGTGTCGAGCAACGTGCCGAGCGCCAGTTGGGCGACATCCTGGAACAGATCGCGGACACCAAGGACGACGTCGGTGCCATGGCCCGCGACGCGTACCAGACCGGGGGGCTGGCACCGCTCTCGGTGGTCCTCGACGCCGACACGCCGGCCGAGTACGCCGACAGCTATGTCGGCATGCGTACGGTCCTGCGGGCCGGCGACTCGACGCTGGGGAGCCTCGCGGTCGAACGCGCGGATCTGCTCAATGCACGCGAACGGCTACGCGACCTTCGTGAGCAGACAGATGCAGCAGTCGACCAGGCCGCTCAGGCGCTTGCCACGAAGGCAGCGGCTGAGACGGCTGCCGCCGCGGCTCAGCGTGATCTCGGCAAGGCCGCACAGATCCGGTTGGCCGCGTTGGCGGCCGCCGAGCAGGCACGGCTGGAGGACTACGAGCGTTACAAGGAGTTTCTCGCCGAATCCGAGGCGTTGCGATACGTCATCCTCGACCTGTCCGGCCTGTTGGCGCAGAGCTCGTCGACAGTGTTCGGCACCGGCGAGTTCATCCGCCCCGGCACCGGAGAGGTCACCTCGCACTTCGGCATCCGCCGGCATCCGATCACCGGAGTGGTCAAGCTCCACACCGGCACCGACCTCAGCCCGGGCGACGGTTACGTGTATGCCGCCGACATGGGAACGGTCGTCAAGGCGGAGTGGAACCCTGCGTACGGCTACATGACGGTGATCGACCACGGGCACGGAGTCGCTACGCTCTACGCCCATCAGGCCACCATGTACGTGAGGGCCGGTGACCGGGTGGGCCAAGGCATCCGGATCGGTGTGGTCGGCTCGACCGGGTACTCGACCGGCCCCCATCTGCATTTCGAGGTGCGGCGCGACGGCGTGCCCGTCGACCCGTGGCCGCTGATCTGGGACGCGCCCTACCCGCTTGCGGCCCAGCCTTAGGCCCAACGCCTACGCGCTGATGGCCCCGCTCCCCAGCAGGGCGAACACGAGCAGGCCGAGGCCGATCCGGTACGCCACGAACGGGGCGTACGAACGCCGCTCCAGCCACCTGAACAGCCAGGCGATCACGGCATAGCCGACGGCGAAGGACACCGCCGTGGCGAGGAGCATCGGCCCGACGCCGTAGGTGCTGTCCTCGCTCAGTGCGGACGGCCACTCGAAGATTCCGGCGCCCAGCACGGCCGGGATGGCCAGCAGGAACGCGAACCGTGCGGCCGCAGCACGCTCGTAGCCGAGGAACAGCGCCATGCTGATCGTCGCGCCGGAACGCGACACACCGGGCACGATGGCCAGGGCCTGCGACAGGCCGAGTGTCAGCGCGTGTCGCAGCGTGAGCGACTCGATCGGTCGGTCCTTGGCGCCGACGCGGTCCGCGATTCCGAGGACGACACCGAGCACGACCAGCGTCGTCGCCATGATCCAGAGCGAGCGGAAGTCATTCTCGATGACGTCCTTGAGTGCAACGCCCGCGGCCACGATGGGCAGCGTCCCGACGATGATGTACCAACCCATCCGCGCGTCGAACGGGTCCCAGCCCCGACGGCGATGAGATCCCCGCTCTGCGGGCGGGACCCCCCGGCGGCCGGCCGGGACCTCCAGCGGCCGGAGATCCGCCCACACGGAGCGCTGATCGAACAGCGACCGGGCCCACGCGTCGAGGATCCGCCAGATGTCCTTCGCGAAGTAGAGGATCACCGCCGTCTCCGTGCCGATCTGGATCACGGCCGTGAATGCGGCGCCCGGGTCGTCCCAGCCCACGAGCTCGGGGAAGATCCGCAGATGCGCACTCGACGAGATGGGCAAGAACTCCGTCAGACCCTGAAGCACGCCGAGCACTACCGCCTGGAACCACTCCGTCATGGCGAACCGCCCGCCAGCCCGGCTGCTTCGACCGCGCCGACCAGAGCCCTGAGGTCGCCGACACGTTCCTCGATGCCTCCCTGGTGGACCGCAACGGACAAGGTCGTCACGCCGGACTCCGCGTACGCCTGCAGACGGTCGCGCACCCGCTCGAACGGTCCGACCAGGGCTGTCTTGTCCACGAACTCGAACGGCACCGCCTCCGCTGCCTCGCGGTGCTTGCGATCAAGGAAAAGGGCTTGGACGACTTCAGCGGCCTGCGCGTAGCCCATCCGGACGGCGAGCCGGTTGTAGAAGTTCTGGGTACGGCTCCCCATGCCGCCGAGGTAGAGCGCCGAGTAGGCCCGAACCGGTGCTGCGCAGGCATCGAGGTCGTCGCCGATCACCAGCGGGACGGTCGGCACGACGTCGAACCCGTCCATGGTGAGGCCGGCCGCCGACCTGCCGTGCTCGACGTGGGAGAGCGACTCGGCTGCATGCTCCGGCGAGAAGAAGATCGCCAGCCAGCCGTCCGCGATCTCGCCGGTCAGCTCGAGGTTCTTCGGGCCGATGGCGGCCAGGTACACGGGTATTCGCTCCCGCATCGGATGCACGGTGAGTTGGATCGCCTTGCCCGGTCCGTCCGGCAACGGGAGGGTCCAGTGCTCGCCGTCGAAGGACAGGCGCTTACGGCTCAACGCCATCCGGACGATGTCGACATACTCCCGGGTCCTGCCGAGCGGCCGGTCGAACCGCACGCCGTGCCAGCCCTCGGACACCTGGGGGCCGGAGACGCCGAGTCCCAGACGGAACCGGCCGCCGGACAGGCTGTCGAGGGTGGCGGCGGTCATCGCAGTACAGGCCGGCGTCCGGGCCGGGATCTGCATCACGGCGCTGCCGATGTCGATCCGTTCGGTCCGGGCGGCCACCCAGGAGAGCACCGTCGGGGCGTCGGAACCGTACGCCTCGGCCGCCCACACGACGGAGTAGCCCAGCCGGTCGGCCTCCCTGGCGAGTACGAGGTCGTCCCGGTTGCCGCCGCCCCAGTAGCCGAGGTTGAGCCCGAGCCGCATCGTCACCTCTCAGGCTCGTCTGTCCGGTCCAACCGTCGCCGCGCGACTCTACCGGCGAGGCGTACCGGCGGTCGGCGCCCGGTGTCGCCGGGCGCTCGATAACCTCCGCACCGTGGAACATCGACGGCTCGGCCGCAGTGGGCTTCGGGTGTCCAGGATCGCCCTCGGGACGATGACCTGGGGACGCGACACCGATCAGCACGAGGCCCGTGAGCAGCTCGAGGCGTTCGTCGAGGCCGGCGGAACGCTGGTCGACACGGCCGCGTCGTACGGGAACGGCCAGAGTGAACGCGTCCTCGGCGACCTTCTCGAGACCGTCATGCCACGCGGCGACGTCGTGCTGGCCACCAAGGCCGGCGTTTCGAGGACGACCGGTCGTCGGCTCGTGGACATCTCTCGCAAGGGGCTGCTCGACCAGCTGGACGCCTCACTGGACCGGCTCGACACGGACTACGTCGATGTCTGGCAGGTGCACACGTGGAGCGACGACGTCCCGCCGGACGAGACTCTGGCCGCCCTCGACCACGCCGTCGCGACCGGCCGGACGCGATATGTCGGCGTCTCCAACTACGGCGGCTGGCAGACCGGGTGGTCGGCGTCCCACCAGGCGTCCGCCCCGGGCCGGGCGCCGATCGTCGCGACCCAGATGGAGTACTCGCTCCTGCAGCGGGGGATCGAGCGCGAGGTCCTCCCCGCCGCCGACTCGCTCGGGCTTGGCGTCCTGGCATGGTCACCGCTGGGACGCGGCGTGCTGACCGGCAAGTACAGAAGCGGCACGCCCGCGGACTCTCGCGCGGCTTCGCCTCACTTCTCCGGGTTCGTCGATTTCTACCTCGACCAACGCTCGCATCAGATCGTCGAGGCGGTGTGCACCGCGGCCGAAGGGCTCGGCGTCCAGCCGCTGGAGGTTGCTCTCTCCTGGGTTCGGGACCGGCCGGGGGTCACCGCGGCGATCGTCGGAGCCCGCACCGCACCGCAGTTGCGCGGCATCCTGACCAGCGAGGGCCTCACCCTTCCCGAGGAGATCACCGCCGCCCTCGACGAAGTCTCGGCCCCCGCCGTCGGGTACCCGGAACGCCTCACTCAGCCATCGGATCGTCTGGAGTGAACACCTCGTCCAGGCGGTAGATCAGCATCTCCCCGTCCGCGACGGCGAACGGGTCCTCGATGAGGGCTGCAGCGCCCTCGTCGTCGAGCACCTGCACCCAGATCGTGCCACCGAGCGGGCGAAGCCCCGCAAGCTCCGCTCTCTCGAACAGGCCGTCGACGCCGTACGCGTGCAGGAGCTGGTACAGGGCACGCCCGGCGCTGCTGACATCGGCGCTCGCCCTTTCGGTGTCGTCGGGATAGAGCTCAGCGAAGGCTTCCCGGCCGGCGGCGAGCAGCGCGTCGTCGTCCTCCATTGCGTAGTCGCGCCGCACCAGCACGCCCAGCGTCTCCACCGCGGCCTCGTCGGCCTCGTCGTGCTCGACCTCGACGTGCGGACCCTCGGCGAACTCCCACGGCGTCACCTCGTCGAGCAATGTGAACAGCAGATCGTCGTACCGGGAGGCGGCCTCCCGTAGCGCGGTGTACGCCGCCTGAACGGCCGGGTCGGCCTCCCCCGTGCTCCGCGTGCAGGCGACGAGATGAGCCTCGAGTGCGTCGGTCAGGTCGTCGAGCGCGGCGGTCAAACGGGCCTGGTCCTCGGGCAAGGTGGTCACGGTGCCGACCGTACCGGCGTCGTGGCACCATGTGCCGATGGCGAGCGCGACGCCCACTGCCCTACGCACGTCGGAGTACGAGTTCCACAACCTGCTGCTGCCGCGTGGAACGTCGCGTGGCGCCGCCCGCAAGCTGCTCACCGAGCATGCCGAATACGGCCACTGGGAGCTCGATCGGCTGCTGCTCTACCCCGACGGAACCCGAAAGGTCAGGCTCCGCCGCAAGATCCTCCGGGTCGCCCGCGCCAGTTGACCCGTTCGCCGCGCCGCTTCGCTCCGTCATGCCGACTTGTGGGGGTCTGAGCACGCATCCGGACCCTGTGTGGCGTGAAAAACCCCCCACAAGTGGGCGACGACGGCATTGATGCAGTGGGTGGATGGTTCCAACGCCCGCGCCGCCATGACGGTCAGCTGGCCGGGTACCTCGGCAGAGCAGGCCGCCATCGTCGGTCCGCCAAGGTTATCCACAGCCGCACTTGGCCGAAGCGGCACGCTGTGGTGTGGTTCGGCCCATGCCCAGGCAGGCGCATGTCCCAGACCGGCTCCGTCAGGCTCCATTCCGCGGGAGCCGAGCGATTGCGGACGGACTGCTCAGTAGGCGCCAGCTGCAATCCCGCGCCTGGGTGCAAGTCTTGCGTGACGTCTTCGTCCACAGCGACGTCAAGATCACTGACACAGTCCGGGGCCGTGCCTTGTTGCTGGTCATGCCGCCGGACGCAGTGGTGGCCGGACGAACCGCTGCCTGGATCTACGGAGTCTGGCGGCCTCGTCCCGGCCATGTCGTACCACTCGAGTACGCGCGGCCCAGGTCTGCCGACGGGCGCGGGATATCCGGCGCCGGGCTGACGAGGCGCGTCCTCGACCACGGTGGCGACATGTGGCGTGACGTCTGGGAGATCGGCGGCGTCGCCGTCTTGTCACCGATGCGGACGTGCTTCGACCTCGTGCGGCGAGCGTCGCTGGTCGAGGCCGTCGTCGTGGTCGATGCGTTCGCCCACACGGGACTGTGCGAACTGCCCTGGCTGTCGGCCTACGTGGACACCCATCGTCGCTGGCCGGGCGTGCGTACCGCCAGGCTGGCCGTGGACCTGGCGACACCACGGAGTGGATCGGCCGGTGAGACACGACTCCGCATGGTGGTCGTGCTGGCCGGCTTTCCGCCGCCACTGGTCAACCCACCGGTGTACGCGGGAAGGCCGATGGTCCTGTGCGGATATCCCGATCTGGTGATCGTGGTGGGATGCCCCGTGCTCGGGCTGGAGTACGACGGTGCGTACCACGACGACGCCGACCAACGTCAGGCAGACAACCGACGAGAGAACACGCTGCTCACTCGGGCCGGACTGCCGCTTCTGCGCTACGGGGCACGTTCCGTCCTGCACGAGCGGCATGTGATCGTGTCGGAGATCTCCGCCTTGACCGGCCTGCGGCCGCTGGCCGAACTACGCGATGCCGACTTTCGCCGCCCAGCCGCCGCACTCACCTGGTGATCCTCGACTTGTGGGGGTCTTTGCACGTATCCCGAGGTGGTTTGACGTGTAATGACCCACACTAGTCGCGGAGTCGTGCGACGTTAGCGGGTCACGCGAGGATCGCAACGGTCAGGCGAGGTCGAGGAACCGGTCGAGCACGCGGGCACCGAAGCGGAGCCCCTCGACGGGAACCCGCTCGTCGACGCCGTGGAACATGCCGGCGAAGTCGATCCCCGGCGGCAGTCGCAGCGGCGAGAACCCGAACCCTCGGATACCGAGGAGGCTGAAGGCCTTGGCGTCGGTGCCTCCGGACAGGCAGTAGGGCACCGGCAGCGCGCCGGAGTCCTCGGCCCGTAGGGCGGCAACCATCGCGTCGACCAGGTCTCCCGCGAACTCGGTCTCCAAGGCGATATCCGAGACCAACACCTCTCGGCGCACTCGAGGCCCGAGCACCTTGTCCAGCGTCGCGCGGAACTCCTCCTCGTAGCCGGGCAGGAAGCGCCCGTCCACGTACGCCTCCGCCCGGCCGGGGATCACGTTGTGCTTGTAGCCGGCCTTGAGCATGGTCGGGTTCGTCGTGTTGCGCAGGGTGGCTCCGATGATCTTCGCCATGGCGCCGAGCGTACGAAGGAGGGCCTCAGGGTCGGCGGCGTCCAGCTCTACGCCGTACGCCTGCGACGCGGCGTCGAGAAACTCTCGCACCGTCGGGGTGACCCGTAGCGGCCAGTCGTGCCGTCCCAGCCGGGCAACCGCCTCGGCGAGCTCGGTGACGGCGTTGTCGTCGTTGACCATCGACCCGTGGCCCGCCGTGCCCTCGACGGTCAGGCGCATCCAGTTGATGCCCTTCTGGGCCGTCTCGACCAGGTAGAGGCGCAGGTCGTCGCGGACGGTGAGGCTGAAGCCGCCGACCTCGCTGATGCCCTCGGTGCAGCCCTCGAACAGGTCCGGATGGTGGTCGACGACCCAGTGACTGCCGAGCAGGCCGCCCGCCTCCTCGTCGGCGAGGAAGCAGAGAACCAACGGCCGTGCCGGCGGCCGGCCGGTCCGAAGCCGATCCCGCACCACGGACAGTGTCATCGCGTCCATGTCCTTCATGTCGATGGCACCGCGGCCCCACACGCAGTCCTCGGCAACTTCGGCCGCGAACGGGTCGTGGGCCCAGTCCGACGCCTCGGCCGGCACAACGTCGAGGTGACCGTGGACGAGCAGTGCATCGGCGCGGGCCGGGTCGGCTCCGTCGATCCGGGCGACGACCGTCGTCCGGCCTGGCTCGGACTCCAGCATGGTCGGCTCGACCCCGACCTCGGCCAGCTTCTCCGCCACGTACTCGGCTGCCTTGCGCTCCCCCGGGCCACTGCCGTCGCCGTAGTTGGACGTGTCGATCCGGATCAGGTCTCGGCAGAGCTCGACGACCTCGCGATCGGGAGAGCCGGCGGGGTGCGGGGAGAGTTCCGACATGGACCCATCCTGCCCGTGACGGTCAAGCCACAGCCGGAACGACCGCGTTCAGTGCCCGTTCAGCGATCGCGCGCGAGGATGTCGTGAGGGCGGGTGCGACAAGGGAGGGTACGACGCAGCGATGCGGATCCTGGTGGTCGAGGACGAGGACCGGCTCGGGACGGGTCTGCGGACAGGGCTCGAGGCAGAGGGTTTCGCCGTCGACTTGGCGCGGAACGGGACCGACGGGCTTTGGCTGGCACGCGAACAGCCCTACGACGCGATCGTGCTGGACATCCTGCTGCCCGGAGTCAACGGCTATGTGATCTGCCGGACCCTGCGCGCGGAACAGAACTGGACGCCCATCCTGATGCTGACGGCCAAAGACGGCGTCTGGGACCAGGTCGAGGCCCTCGACACCGGCGCGGACGACTACCTGACGAAGCCTTTCTCGTATCCGGTGCTCGTCGCGCGGCTGCGGTCACTGCTACGTCGCGGCAATCGCGAGCGTCCGGCCGTGCTGGCTGCGGGCGATCTCCGACTCGATCCGGCGGCCCGCCGAGTCTGGCGCGGTGAGACCGAGGTGGAGCTGACCACCCGCGAGGTCTCACTGCTCGAGTTCCTGCTGCGGCACGCAGGCGACGTTGTCTCCAAGCGCCAGATCCTGGACCACGTCTGGGACTTCGACTTCGAGGGCGACCCGAACATCGTCGAGGTCTACGTGGGCCACCTGCGTCGCAAGGTGGACCATCCGTTCGGGCGCGCGGCAATCGAGACCGTGCGAGGCGCCGGATACCGGCTGGTCGCCCATGGTGGCTGATGACCAAGGAACGCGCCGGGTCGGGTGGGCCCCGTGGACCGGCTCGGTTCGAGCGCGGACCACCGGTGCCGCCGTCGTGGTCGTCGCAGTCGTCCTGGTCATCGGGGCCGTCGCCTTGGTGGTATCTCTGCGGTCCGCCCTGACCCGAGAGGTCCGCACCGCGGCGGAGGTCCGCGCGGAGCAGGCGGTGTCGGCGCTGGAGTCGGGGCGAGCTGCCCGGGAGGTCGTGGCCGCGACCGGCGACGACCAGTTCCTCCAGGTCGTCGACGGTGCCGAGGTCGTTGCAGCCAGCCGGAACGTGGGTGACAGCCCCGCCGTCGCCGAGCTCGAACCGGGCGATTCCGCCGAAGTCGCCGTGCCCTTCGACGACGACGAATTCATCGTGGTAGCCGACACGGCAGACACCAGCACAGGTCAGCTCACCCTCCTGGTCGGTCGGAGCCTGGACCGTGTCACGGAGTCGTCTCAGGCGGTCACGGGGCTGCTCGCGGTGGGCCTGCCGCTCCTGCTCGTCGTGCTGGCGGGGGCGATCTGGCGGCTCGTCGGACGAGCGCTGGCGCCGGTCGACGCAGTGCGCCGGGAGGTCGACGCGATCTCCGCGACCGAACTCCACCGCCGCGTGCCCGAGCCAGCCGGTACGGACGAGATCGCCCGACTCACGGCGACCATGAATCGGATGCTGGCTCGCCTCCAGCTGGCTCAGGACGACCAACGCCGGTTCGTGTCCGACGCCTCACACGAGCTGCGCTCGCCGATCGCGGCGATCCGTCAGCATGCCGAGCTGGCTGTGGCTCACCCGGACACGACGACGATCGCCGATCTAGGTGAAACGGTGCGGGCCGAGTGCCTCAGGCTCCAGGCCCTCGTCGACGACCTGATGCTTCTGGCCGCCGCCGACGAACACGCCCTCCGCCTGCAGGCACGGCCACTCGATCTCGACGACCTGGTCTTCGACGAGGCACGACGACTTCGGGCGAACACCAGCCTCCGCATCGACACCGCCGCGGTGTCGGCGGGTCGGGTCGAAGCCGACGCCGTCGCGGCGCGGCGCGTGGTGCGAAACCTCGCCGACAACGCGGCTCGGCACGCCCGCTCCCGGGTACGCCTCCAGTTGGCCGAGCGCGACGGCTGGGTCGTCCTCGACGTCGACGACGACGGGCCGGGCATCGGTGCCGACGAAAGGGGTCGCGTCTTCGAGCGGTTCGTCAGGCTGGACGACGCCCGCGCCCGCGATGCGGGAGGTGCCGGACTCGGACTCGCCATCGTCGCGGAGTTGGTGACTGCGCAAGGTGGTGACGTCTCGGTCGCGGAAAGCGCGCTGGGCGGCGCCCGGTTCACCGTGCGGCTGCCTGGGTACCAAGCCGGCGCCGGGTAGGCCCGCACTGTTTCAGCCGGGATTCAGCCGGCCGGGCGCATGATGTCAGTGGCCAGCCACTTCGGGAGGAGCAGCGATGAAGCGCAGATCCAAGCTCGCAGCCGCAGCTGCGGCCGGCGTCACCGTCGTCGGCGCCGGCGTCGGGACCGCCGTGGCCGCCGGTGGCGACGACGCGGAGAACGAGCGTCCCATCTCCGGCGACGCATACGACCGCGCTACCGAGGCCGCTCTCGATCACACAGGCGGCGGCAAGGTCACCGGCACCGAGGTCGGCGACGAGGAGAGCATGTACGAGGTCGAGGTCACCCTCGACGACGGCCACCAGGTCGACGTCCAGCTCGACGAGTCGTTCCAGGTCGTCGGCACCGAGGACGAGGCCGGCGAGGCGGACGACGGCGAGGACTGACGGTGGCGATCGCGCGCCCCGCGCTCGTCGCGCTCGTGTCAGCAGCCGTCGTTGTGGCAGCGGGAGCCGTCGTCCTCGCCACGACTGTGGGCGACGAGGACGACGAAGCTCCGAGTAGCACGGACGAAGCCGCGGTTGCGTACGCGCCGACGATCGAACCGGCATCGTTCACCACTGCCGTGGACAACCCTTATTTCCCACTGGAGCCGGGTGCCCAATGGGTGTACGAGGGTCGCACCGAGGACGGCATTGAGCGCACCGTCGTGGAGGTCACCAACGAGAGTCGCGAGGTGATGGGCGTGACGTGCGTGGTCGTGCGCGACACCGTCAGCCTCGACGGAGAGATCATCGAGGACACGTACGACTGGTTCGCCCAGGACGCCGACGGCGCCATCTGGTATTTCGGTGAAGAGAGCTCCGAGTACGAGAACGGCGAGGTCGTCAGTACCGAGGGTTCGTGGGAGTCCGGGGTCGATGGTGCCCAGCCCGGCATCATCATGCCTGCCGAGCCAGCGGTCGGCGACGCGTACCGGCAGGAGTACTACCCGGGCGAGGCCGAGGACCAGGCCGAGGTGCTCAGCCTGACCGAGGCGGTCACCGTGCCTGTCGGTTCGTACGACGACGTGCTCATGACCGAGGAGATCAACCCGCTCGAGCCAGACGTCGTCGAGCGCAAGTACTACGCGAAGGGCGTCGGCCCGGTCCTGACGGTTCAGGTCGAAGGCGGATCGGAACGCGAAGAGCTCGTCCGGGCATCGTGAGCGGACCGCGCCCGACGCATGGCCAGTGCGAAGGAACGGTCGGGCCAATCAGCGGTAGCCGGTCGGATCCGCCGGCCGGCCCGCCTCCTGGACCTCGACCAAGTAGCGCCAGCAGTCGGGCCGGGAGCCGTCGACGTCGGTGAAGCCGTAGTCGCTCGCCAGGCCGCCCGAGGAGAACGAGCCACCGTTGCGGCTGTGAACGTGCGGATCGGCGGCCAGAGCTGCGACAGCGCGCCCCACGAACCGTGGACTCTCCGAGATCGCGGCAAAGTGTGGGTTCGTGGCGGCTCCGTCATGCCAGTTCGCCTCGGTGACCCCGTAGTGCTCGAGCATCATCTCCGAGCGCATCCAGCCCGGCGTGAGCGCGACAGCCGTGCCCCCGTGCGGGGCGAGTTCGTCGCCCAGCGCGAACGCGAGACGGAGAATCGCGCTCTTGGCCAGGTCGTAGAACATCGAGAGCCGGTAGTGCACGGCGTTGTACTCGCGCGTGCCGTCGGTCATCTCGACCACCAGCCCGCCCGGCTCGCGGATCAGCAAGGGGAGCGCGAAGTGGCTGGTGATCAGGTGCGTATCGATCGCCAGTCGAAGTAGCCGCAGGCCATTCTCGAGGTCGTGCTTCCACACCGGCGCGTTCCACTCGAAGAGCAGTTCGCCACCCCAGACGTCGTTGACCAGTACATGCAGGCGACCCTTTTCGGCATCGATCTGCTCCACCAGTGCCTGCACCTGTCCGGCATCGAGGTGATCGACCGGCACCGCGATCCCCATGCCTCCGGCGTCGGTGACCAGATCGGCGGTCTCCTCGATCGTCTCCGGCCGGTCGTACTCCGAACGCCGGTCGCGGGTGGTGCGACCCGTGCAGTACACGGTCGCCCCCGCCTCACCGAGCGCCACCGCGGTGCCGCGACCGGCACCCCGTGTCGCTCCTGCGACGAGGGCGACCCTTCCGTCGAGCGGTCTGGACATGCGGGGACGCTATGCATTGACGGCTCCCGGGTCCAGACGGTGGCTGGCTACTGGCGGATGCCGTACCGGGCGAGCACCAGCTCCGACCCCCCCAGGGTGCGGGACTCCAGCAGCCGCAGCGCAACGCGCTCTGGCCCCCCGAACACCGGTGTGCCGCCGCCCAGGAACGCCGGGCCGATCATGAGGTGCAGCTCGTCGACCAGGCCGCCGACAAGCAGGTCGTTCCACAGCGTTCGACTGCCGAAGACGAGGATCTCCCTCCCCGGCTGGCGCTTGAGGTCCGCGATCTGTTCGTGGGCGTCGGCACGCTTGACGATGCGGGTGTTGTGCCACGGCGCAGTCTGTTCCGGAGTCAGGCTGTCGGAGACGACAACCTTGTCGATGGCGGTGTCGAGCCGCGAGATCTCACGCAGAACGGGCCTTGCCTCGCGATCATCGGCGACGGGTGGCCAATAGCTCTTGAACCCTTCGAACGAGGTGCGTCCCAGCAGCAGGGTGTCGGCGGCGCGGAGTCGTTCGGCGTTGTAGACGTCGAAGGCCTCGTCGAACGGCAGGGCCATGACGTCCTTGCCGGTCCCCTCGTAGTAACCGTCCAGCGAGACGATGTTGGCGACGATCAGCTTGCGCATCGAAGTTCTCCTCTCTGGGTGGGCGCCTGGCAGACGCTTCAGGGATGAAGAGACAGCGACAGCCCCGAATTCATCGCTCCGCGCGAGATGGATCCGGGATTTCCCCCGGCATCTCTCGCGCCAGGTCGAACCGGCGGTGTACCTCAGGGTCGAGGAACCCGGCGATCTCGGCGATCCGCCCGTTGCGCAGGCCCAGTACGTTGATCGCCCCGAGCCGGAACACGTGATCGTCCGGGTCCTGCTGGTAGCACGCGAAGGCCGGTTGCCCGTTCACCCTGACTGGCACCAACCGCCACGCGGTCGCGAACACCCGTTCGGCGAAGAACCGGCCGA
>DAIUDS010000038.1:0-15651 GCA_036845485.1 Jiangellaceae bacterium | reverse complement strand
GGCGTCGTGCTGCTCGTCGACGCCAGTGAAGGCCCGCTGCCGCAGACCCGGTTCGTCCTGCGCAAGGCGCTGGCCGCGAAGCTGCCGATCGTGCTCGTGGTCAACAAGACCGACCGACCCGACGCCCGGATCGAGGACGTCGTCGACGAGACCTACGAGTTGTTCATGGACCTGGTCGAAGAGCACGTCGACCAGTCGGCGCTCGACTTCCCGATCGTCTACGCGTCCGCCCGCGACGGGAAGGCGTCGCTCGAACGCCCCGCCGACGGCGTCGTCCCCGACGGGAAGAGCCTCGGGCCGTTGGTGGAGACCATCCTGGCCACCATCCCGGCTCCTACGTACGACGACGGCGCACCACTGCAGGCTCAGGTGACGAACGTCGACGCGTCGCCGTTCCTGGGCCGGCTGGCGCTGTGCCGCGTTCACCAGGGCGAGATCCGCAAGGGTCAGCAGGTGGCGTGGTGCCGCGCCACGGGCGAGGTCGAGCGGGTCAAGGTCACCGAGCTCTTCGTCACGGAGGCACTCGAGCGGGTGCCGGCCCACCAAGCCGGCCCCGGCGACATCATCGCCGTCGCGGGCATCCCCGAGATCACCATCGGCGAGACGCTGGCGGATGCTGACGACCCGAGGCCGTTGCCGCTGATCACCGTGGACGAGCCCGCGCTGTCGATGACGATCGGCGCCAACACATCGCCCCTGACCGGACGCTCGGGAGGCCGTAAGGTCACCGCACGCCTGGTCAAGGACCGCCTGGACTCCGAGCTGGTCGGCAACGTCTCGCTACGCGTGCTGCCAACCGAGCGCCCCGACGCCTGGGAGGTACAGGGCCGCGGCGAACTGGCCCTCGCGGTTCTGGTCGAGACGATGCGCCGCGAGGGTTACGAGCTCACGGTGGGCAAGCCCCAGGTCGTCACCAGGGAGATCGGCGGACGAACCTACGAGCCGGTCGAGCGGCTGACGATCGATTGCCCCGAGGAGTATCTCGGCGCGATCACCCAGCTCCTGGCCCTGCGCAAGGGCCGCATGGAGCACATGACCAACCACGGCACCGGCTGGATCCGGATGGAGTTCGTCGTGCCGGCGCGGGGGTTGATCGGGTTCCGGACCGAGTTCCTGACCGACACCCGTGGCACCGGCATCGCCCATCACGTCTTCGACACCTACGAGCCCTGGTTCGGCGAGTTGCGCACCCGGCCGACAGGCTCGTTGGTGGCCGACCGGTCCGGTGCCGCCACCTCATACGCGATGTTCAACATCCAGGAACGCGGCACGCTGCTCGTCGACCCGGGCACCGAGGTGTACGAGGGCATGATCGTCGGCGAGAACTCCAGGGCCGACGACATGGACGTCAACATCACCAAGGAGAAGAAGCTCACCAACGTGCGGTCCTCGACCGCCGAGGAGCTCGAGCGGCTCATCCCGCCGCGCCGCCTCTCCTTGGAGCAGGCACTGGAGTTCTGCCGGGACGACGAGTGCGTCGAGGTGACACCGGACGCCTTTCGGTTGCGCAAGGTCGTGCTCGACGCGAGCGCGAGGGGCCGCAGCGCCGCTCGACGCCGCCATGGCCGGGCTTGATCGAGTGCGGACATCTGGGGTCACAGTCCGGTTGCGGACCGCTCGGACCCGCGCCTCGAATTTGCTCATCCGCGGTGAAAGCGCCTAGAACTACTGTGGACCGCCCGCTGCCGGCCCGGCGTCACGGGTGGCTTCGACCCGGCGCCGACCGGCGTCGCGCGTGCACTGCGCGCGCAGATCGCAGATCTTAGGAGGACTGTCCATGCGAGTTCCTGCTCGCAAGGGAGGCATCGTCGCGGCCGTCGGCCTCGCCCTCGTGGTGAGTGCGTGCGGCGGTGGCGACGACGGCGACAACGACGGCGGCGGTTCCGCCAGTGCCGGGGGCGCGGTCTCGATCCGAGGTTGCAACCCCCAGAACCTGCTGATCCCCGCTCTCACCCAGGAGGTCTGCGGCGGTGACCCACTCGACGCGGTGTTCTCCAAACTGGTCCGCTACGACGCCGAGACCGCCGCTCCCGAGAACGAGATCGCGGCGTCGATCGAGTCCGAGGACAACCAGACCTGGACGATCACGCTCGAGGACGGTTGGACGTTCCACGACGGAACGCCTGTCACCGCCGCGAGCTTCGTCAATGCCTGGAACTGGGGCGCCTACGGCCCCAACGCGGCACTGAACTCGTACTTCTACGATCCGATCGAGGGATTCACCGAGGTCAACGGCGAGATCGATGACGAGGGCAACTACGTCGACGGCTCGGCCACGGCGGAGGCGATGTCGGGGCTTGCCGTCGTCGACGATCTCACGTTCACCGTCCAGCTGACCTCGCCGCAGTCCTCCTTCCCGCAGCGGCTGGGATACATCGCCTTCGCCCCGCTGCCAGAGGTGTTCTACGCCGACGTCGACGCGTTCGGCGACAAGCCGATCGGGTCGGGCCCGTTCCAGCTCGTCGAGTGGAACAAGGAAGTCGACATCCAGCTCACCGCCTATGACGGTTACCAGGGCGAGGTCAAGCCCCACGTCCAGGACGTGACGTTCAAGCTCTACGCGCAGGACGAGGCCGCGTACGCCGACCTGCTGGCCGACAACGTCGACGTCATGCCTCAGCTGCCCGCAAGCTCGCTGACCGGTGAGCAGTACAAGTCCGACCTCGGCGACCGTTACGTGGAGCGCGAGGCGGGGTTGTTCCAGTCGATCACGTTCGCGCCCGAGTCGGTGGACCCGGCGATGGACAACCCGAACCTGCGCAAGGCCATCTCGATGGCCATCGAGCGCGACCTGATCGTGAGGAACATTTTCCAGGGCACCCGCGCGCCCGCGACCGGATGGGTCTCGCCGGTCGTCGACGGTTATACGCCTGACCAGTGCGGCGAGTGGTGCACCTACGACCCCGAGCAGGCGAAGGAACTTCTCGCCGAGTCCGGATTCACCGGGGAGCTCACGCTGACGACCAACGGCGACGCCGACCACCACACGTGGACGCAGGCCGTGTGCAACAGCATCAGCAACGCCCTGGAGATCGAATGCACGGCGCTCACCGTCCCCCTCTTCTCGACCTACCGCGACCAGATCACCGAGCGCGAGATGCCGGGCATGTTCCGCACCGGATGGCAGATGGACTACCCGTCCATCGAGAACTTCCTCGCGCCGCTGTACGCCACGGGCGCTGGGTCCAACGACGGCGACTACACCAACCCGGCGTTCGACGACCTGATCGCCCAGGCGGCCCAGGCGGCCGACCCGGACCAGGCGATCGCGCTCTACCAGGACGCCGAGCGGCTGCTCGCCGAGGACATGCCGGCCATCCCGCTGTGGTACGAGACGAGGATCGCCGGCCACTCGTCGAGGGTCGAGAACGTCCAGATCTCGGCGTTCGGGACGACTGACCTGTTGAGCCTCTCGCTCAGCTAGGTCATGCGCATCCGGCCGACCGGACCCGCGGACGCGGGTACGGCCGGCCGGATACGCGGTCAGCGGGCTAGCCTGGAGGAGGGCCATGGGCCGGTACGTCGTGCGGCGCCTCCTGCAGATGGTTCCGGTGGTCATCGGGACGACCTTCGTGATCTTCGCGATGGTGTGGGCGCTGCCGGGCGACCCATTCGCAGGCAAATGCGGAGACCGGCCCTGCCCGGCCCCCTACATCGCCGTCATGACGGACAAGTTCAACCTGGACGAGCCGATCTTCGTCCAATACGCCCTCTACATGGGCAACCTGCTGCAAGGCGACTTCGGCGAGACGTTCGGCGGGGTACAGGTGATGGACGAGCTCCAGCTGAGGTATCCCGCGACCCTCAAGCTGGCGCTCGTCGCCATTGCCACCGAGATTCTCATCGGCATCACGGCCGGCATCCTCGCCGGGCTGCGTCGTGGCGGCTTCGCCGACGCCCTCGTCCTCGTGAGCACGCTGCTCGTCATCTCGATCCCGGTCTTCGTGATCGGCTACCTCCTCCAGTTGCTGCTCGGCGTCAAGCTCGAGCTGTTCCCGGTCACGGTGTCCGCAGGAGCCCCGCTGAACGAGCTCGTGCTGCCGGCGCTCGTGCTGGCCAGCACGTCGCTGGCGTACGTGGCCCGGCTGATGCGGGCAAACCTGGCCGAGAACCTGCACGCCGACTTCGTGCGTACGGCGACGGCGAAGGGACTCAGCCGGGGGCGGGTCGTAGGCGTCCACACCGTACGCAACTCATTGATCCCGGTGGTGACCTTCATCGGGGCGGACTTCGGTGCCCTCCTGGGCGGCGCAATCGTCATCGAGGGCATCTTCAACATCAACGGCGTGGGTGGGCTGATATACGGCAGCATCCGCACGCGCGAAGGCGCGATGGTGACCGGAGCCGTCACGGTCTTGGTGATCGTCTTCCTGCTGGTCAACCTTCTGGTCGACCTGCTTTACGCGGTACTCGACCCGAGGATCCGCTATGACTGATGTGGGCTACCTGGGCGCCGCCGCCGAACCGGCTCCTCCGGGACGGCGCGAGGACGAGCCGCCCTCCGCCGGACCGGGCGGCGCCCACCGACGACGCGGGAAGCCCCGCTCACTGAGCCGCGACGCCTGGCGCGACCTGCGGGGCAACCCGATCTTCGTCGTCTCGGCCATGGTCATCTTCATCCTCGTGCTGATGGCCGCGTTTCCCGGGTGGTTCACCGCCAAGAGCCCGACGTTCTGCGACCTGAACCTGAGCCGCGGCGGCCCGAGCAGCGAGGCCTGGTTCGGCTACGACGTGCAGGGCTGCGACGTCTACGCACGCACGATCTACGGTGCGCGTGCGTCCATCCTGGTGGGAGTCTTCACGACCTTGTCGGTCGTCCTGATCGGCGGCCTCGTCGGCATGATCGCGGGATTCTACGGAGGATGGGTGGACAGCACGCTGTCGCGGATCACCGAGATCTTCTTCGGCATTCCCCTGCTGCTCGGTGGGATCGTCGTGCTCCTCTCGTTCCCGTCCGGCGCGGACGCTTCCGAATGGCAGACGATCGGGAAGGTCGTGCTGACGCTCGGCGTGCTCGGGTGGACGAGCCTGGCGCGGATCATGCGTTCGACGGTCATCCAGGTGAAGCACGCCGACTACGTCATGGCGGCCCGCGGCCTCGGCGGCAGCGCTATACGGATCCTGCGCCAGCACGTCCTGCCGAACGCAGTGGCTCCCGTCATCGTCTACGCGACGATCGTCCTCGGAGTGTTCATCGTGATCGAGGCAACGCTGTCCTATCTGGGCATCGGCCTCCAGCCGCCGGTCATATCGTGGGGCGTCGCGATCAACCAGGCGACGGAATTCGCACGGCAATCGCCACATATGCTCTTGTTTCCGGGAATCTTCCTTTCCGTGACCGTGCTCGCGTTCATCATGCTGGGAGACGCCGTGCGCGACGCCCTCGACCCGAAGCTGCGCTGAGGAGTGGTCCCGTCGTGACGCTCTACCCGACGCCGATGCCGGCGCAGGCGGTGGGCTACGTGCCCCTCCTCGAGGTCGACAACCTCCAGGTGGAGTTCCGTACCCGTGACGGCGTCGCGAAGGCGGTCAACGGCGTCTCCTTCAGCGTCGACGAAGGCGAGACGCTCGCCGTCCTCGGCGAGTCCGGGTCGGGCAAGAGCGTGACCGCCCTGGCGATCATGGGCATCCTGGACAGCCCGCCCGGATTCGTGGCCGGTGGTGTGGTCCGGTTCCGCGGCGAAGACCTGCTGGCGTTGCCAGAGGAGGAGCGGCGCGCCTACCGGGGCCGGAGCATCTCGATGATCTTCCAGGACGCGCTGTCCGCCCTGAACCCGGTGTTCCCGGTGGGCTGGCAGATCGCGGAGATGTTCCGCGTGCACGAAGGGATGCCCAAGTCCGAGGCCAGGAAGCGCGCCGTCGAACTGATGGAGCGGGTCCGGATACCGGCAGCCCGCGAGCGGGCCGGCGACTACCCGCACCAGTTCTCGGGCGGAATGCGCCAGCGGATCATGATCGCGATGGCCATAGCGCTGGACCCGGACGTGCTCATCGCCGACGAGCCCACGACCGCCCTGGACGTGACGGTGCAGGCCCAGATCATGAACCTGCTCGGCGACCTGCAGCACGAGCGGAAGATGGGCCTGATCCTGATCACCCACGACCTGGGAGTGGTGGCAGACGTCGCCGACAAGATCTCGGTGATGTACGCCGGGCGGATCATGGAACAGGCACCGGTGAGCGACATCTACGCGCGGCCGGCGCACCCATACACCAAGGGCCTGCTGGAGTCCATCCCGCGGGTGGATCTCAAGGGCCGGGACCTGTCGGCGATCAAGGGCCTGCCGCCCAACCTCATGCGAATCCCGGCGGGATGCGAGTTCAACCCGCGTTGCCCATACGCGCAGGCTGTATGCCTGGATCAGCGGCCGCCCCTTCTCGAGGTCGTCTCCGGCCGGTCCAGCGCATGCCACTTCGCCCGTGAGGTGCTCGATGGCAGCGTCTAGCCCGCCGGACGAGGTCGTCCTCGACGTGCAGGACCTCGTCAAGCACTTCCCATTGACCAGCGGCGTCGTGTTCAAGCGACACGTGGGAGAGGTCCAGGCGGTCGACGGAGTGTCCTTCCAGCTGCACCGCGGCGAGACGCTGGGGATCGTGGGGGAGTCGGGCTGCGGCAAGTCGACCCTCGCCAAGCTGCTCATGCGGCTCGAGACCCCGACGAGCGGCAAGACCATCTTCAAGGGCCAGGACATCTACACGGTGAGTGGCAGGGCATTGCGGGCGATGCGGCGAAACATCCAGATCGTCTTCCAGGACCCGTACTCCTCACTCAACCCGCGGATGACGGTCGGCGACATCATCGGTGAACCCTTCGACATCCACCCCGACGTGGCTCCCCGTGGCGACCGCCGCAGGCGGGTCCAGGAGCTGCTCGACGTCGTCGGGCTCAACCCCGAGCACATCAACCGCTACCCGCACCAGTTCTCCGGCGGCCAGCGGCAGCGCATCGGGATCGCACGCGGGCTGGCGCTGCGTCCGGAGATCATCATCTGCGACGAACCGGTCTCGGCACTCGACGTCTCGGTGCAGGCCCAGGTGATGAACCTGCTGGAGAAGCTGCAGAACGAGTACGGGCTGTCGTACATCTTCATCGCGCACGACCTGTCCGTCGTCCGGCACATCTCCGACCGCGTCGCAGTCATGTACCTCGGCAAGATCGTCGAGGTCGGCAGCGACGTCCAGATCTACGAACGGCCGACGCATCCGTACACGCAGGCGCTGCTCTCGGCGGTGCCGGTGCCCGACCCGTCGGTACGCGGCCGGCGTCAGCAGATCATCCTGGCCGGCGACCCGCCGAGCCCCGCCAACCCGCCCAGCGGCTGCCGGTTCCGCACGCGCTGCTGGAAGGCCACGGAGCTGTGCGCACGGGAGGTTCCCGCGCTCGTCGTGCGACCCGGAACCGACCACGAGTCCGCCTGCCACTACGCCGCGATCCGTGAGGACGTCGTCGTACACCACTGACGCGTAATGCGTATGACATGGTTACGCCCCGATGCGCCAGTCGGTCACAGGTTGGTTGCGGTATGCGGCAATCGTGGTGGTCGACTTGCTGAGCGGGCACAGAGACGTCTAGAAGAGAGGGAACCTGTGGGCAGGCGTCCTGTGTTGGGCGCCCCGCCAGAGGTCATGTAGTGCGGTGAGCCGGCCGGTGTGCCTGTGAGCCCACTGACCAGAACTCCCTAGGGATCCCAGGAGGACATCCATGCGAGGTCATGCTCGCAAGGCAGCGTTCGCCTCCGTCGCCGCCCTCGCGCTCGCGCTGAGCGCCTGTGGTGGCGACGACGACGACGACAACGGCGACGGCGGCGAGCCCGCAGCCACCGGTGGCAGCTTCAGCGCCTACATCGGTGAGCCGGAGAACCCGCTCATTCCGGGCAACACCAGCGAGACCGAAGGCGGCCAGATCGTCGACTCGCTGTGGACAGGCCTGGTCCAGTACAACAACGAGACCAACGAGGCCGAGTTCACCGGCGTCGCGGAGTCGATCGAGACCGACGACCAGACAACCTTCACCGTGACTCTCAACGAGGGCTGGACCTTCCACGACGGCACCGACGTGACGGCGCAGTCCTACGTCGACACGTGGAACTGGATCGCCAACAGCACCAACGCCCAGGGCAACTCGTACTTCTTCGCGAACGTCGAGGGGTACGACGACCTGCAGGCGCCGACCGACGCCGAGGGCAACCCGACGGGGGAGCCGACCGCGACGGAGATGTCCGGCCTGGAGGTCGTCGACGACCTTAGTTTCAACGTGACGCTGACCGGGCCGTTCGCGCAGTGGCCGGTGACCGTGGGTTACACCGCGTTCTTCCCGTACCCGGAGTCGTTCTTCGCCGACCCCGCCGCGTTCGGTGAGCAGCCGGTGGGCAACGGGCCGTTCATGGCCGAGGAGCCCTTCGTGCCTGGTGAGGGCATTACCCTGACCAAGTACGAGGACTACGCCGGCGACCAGCCTGCGAACGCCGATGAGGTCGAGTACCGCATCTACACCGAGCAGAACACGGCCTACACCGACCTGCAGGCGGGCAACCTCGACATCGTCGACGTGATCCCGCCGGACGCGATCGCGTCGGCGCCGGACGAGTTCGGCGACCGCTTCATCACGAACCCTCGTGGCGACATCACCTCGCTCGGCTTCCCGATGTACGACCCGCGGTACGGCGATGACGTTCGGGTCCGACAGGCCATCTCGATGGCGATCGACCGTGCGTCGATCACCGAGGCCGTGTTCCTGGGCACCCGGACTCCGGCCACCTCGTTCGTCTCGCCGGTGGTCGACGGGTACCGCGACGACGCCTGCGAGTGGTGCACGTATGACCCGGACCGGGCCAATGAGCTTCTGGACGAGGCCGGCTTCGACCGGTCGATCCCGATCGACCTGTGGTTCAACGGCGGCGCCGGGCACGAGGAGTGGATGCAGGCCGTGGGTAACTCGATCCGCGATGCCCTGGGTGTCGAGTACGTGCTGAAGGGCGACCTGCAGTTCGACCAGTACCTGCCGCTGCGGGATGAGAAGGGCATGACCGGGCCGTTCCGCGAGGCCTGGATCATGGACTACCCGAGCCCGCAGAACTTCCTGGAGCCGATCTACTCGATCGCGGCCACGGCGCCGGTCGGTTCGAACACCACGTTCTACGCCAGCGAGGAGTTCGACGAGCTGACCGCCGAGGGCAACCAGGCGGCGGACAACGATGAGGCCATCGCCAAGTACCAGGAGGCGGAGGACGTGCTGCTCGAGGACTTCCCGTCTGCGCCACTGTGGTACGGCGTCATTCAGGGCGTATACACCGAGCGCGTGGACAACGTGATCATCGACGCCTTCGGTCGCATCAATGCGGCGGCGGTGACGGTCAACGAGTAAGTAACCGCTTCACGCGAATGACACGCACGGGGGTGCGCCCGGTCCTCACGGGGTCGGGCGCACCCGCAGGTCCAATAGTGCGCGTATCGTCCGAGTACAGGCCTCGAGTGGGTGCGGCGACCCCGCTCCCGCGAGCACACCTCAAGGAGAAGCATGGGCCGTTATGTCGCGCGCCGGTTGCTGCTCATGATCCCGGTGTTGATCGGCGCTTCGTTCCTGATCTTCTGGATGGTTTATGCATTGCCCGGCGACCCGATCCGGGCACTCGGCGGCGACCGGCCGCTCCCCCCGGCCGTGGTGGCCCAGCTTCGTGAGGACTTCAACCTCAACGATCCGCTGCTGGTGCAGTACGCGAAGTACGTCGGTGGGCTGCTACAAGGCGATTTCGGCACGGCCTTCAACGGCCGCCCGGTTATCGACACGATCACCCAGCGGCTACCGGTCACCATCCGGCTGGCCCTGGTCGCGATCGGCTTCGAGATCGTCATCGGCATCCTGGCCGGCATCCTCGCGGGGATCCGGCGCGGCTCCTACTTCGACAACCTTGTCCTCGTGTCCACGACATTCGTGGTGTCCATCCCGGTCTTCGTACTCGGGTTCATCGCCCAGTACACCCTCGGTCTGAAGCTGGGCATCTTCCCCATCGCCGGTGTCAACGAGGGCCTCTACAGCTATATCCTGCCCGGTCTGGTGCTGGCGTCGCTCTCACTCGCCTACGTGGCCAGATTGACCCGGACCAGCCTGGCCGAGAACGTGCGCAATGACTATGTCCGAACGGCCAGGGCGAAGGGGCTCAAGCCGTCGGTGGTCATCGGCAAGCACACGCTACGCAACAGCCTGATCCCGGTCGTGACGTTCATCGGTGCCGACCTCGGTGCGCTGCTGGGCGGGGCGATCGTCACCGAGTCGGTGTTCAACATCCCCGGCCTGGGGCGTGCCGTCTACGACGGAGTGCGGAACCAGGAAGGCGTGCTCGTCGTCGGGATCGTGACGATGTTCGTGTTCTTCTACATCTTCTTCAACCTGCTCGTCGACCTGCTGTACGCCGTCCTGGACCCGAGGATCCGCTATGAGTAACCGTGAACCGGACTTCGGCGGGGCGCCGTCCGTCACCGCAGCGCCCGAACGCCCGGAGGAGCAGAAGGCGGCCGAGACCGCGGTCGCCCATGTCGGCGGTGCCCTGCGCCAGACCAGCCTGTGGTCCGACGCCTGGCGTCAGTTGCGGCGCAACCCGTTTTTCGTCGTCGGTGGCCTGATGTTCCTGACGTTCACTGCGATGGCCGTTGTGCCGAAGTTGTTCACCCGCATCGATCCGAGAAGCTGCGACATCTCGAACTCTGCACAGGGGCCCAGCGCCGATGCCTGGTTCGGCTACGACGTGTACGGCTGCGACTACTACGCGAACGTCATCTACGGGGCGCGGAAGTCGATGAGCATCGGCCTGATCACCATCATCGGCGTGCTGATCATCGGGCTCGTCGTGGGCGCGCTGTCGGGCTACTACGGCGGCTGGACCGACTCGGTCCTGGCGCGCATCACCGACGTCTTCTACGGATTGCCGCTGATCCTCGGGGCGCTCGTCCTGCTCTCGGTGTTGACCACCCGGGGGGTCTGGCAGATCTCGCTGGCCCTCATCGTGTTCGGCTGGATGACGGCCATGCGGCTGGTCCGCGCCACGGTGGTGTCGGTCAAGGAGGCCGACTACGTCCAGGCCGCCCGTGCTCTAGGCAGTTCGACCCGCCGGGTGCTGAGCCGGCACATTTTGCCCAATGCGGTCGCACCACTTCTGGTCTACTCGACCATCGCCGTGGGCGGGATCATCGCTGCCGAGGCCACGCTGTCCTTCCTCGGCATCGGACTGCAGCGGCCGGCGTTTTCCTGGGGCCTCCAGATCGACGCCTCTCAGAACCGACTGCGAGACGCAGCGCACCTGCTGCTGTTCCCCAGCCTGTTCTTGTCCCTGACGGTCCTGTCCTTCATCCTCATGGGCGACGCGCTGCGCGACGCCCTCGACCCGAAGCTGCGCTGATGGCCGACACGACCACGATCCTCGAGCCCGGGACCGGCGGTGGAAGCACCGCACCGGTGCTCGAGGTCGACGACCTGCACGTCGAGTTCCGTACCGACCGCGGCGTGGTCAATGCCGTCAACGGCATCAGCTACACGGTGGGTCAGCACGAGACGCTGGCGATCCTGGGCGAGTCGGGGTCGGGCAAGAGCGTCAGCGCCCAGGCGATCATGGGAATCCTGGACACTCCTCCCGGCTTCGTCACCCATGGGGCGATCCGGTTCCGCGGCGACGACATGCTGAAGATGCCGGCGGGGCAACAGCGCAAGATCCGCGGTCCGGGCATCTCGATCGTCTTCCAGGACGCGTTGTCTTCGCTGAACCCGGTCTTCACCGTCGGTCACCAGATCGCCGAGATGTTCCGGGCCCACCGCGGCACGTCGCGGCAGGAGGCCAAGGCGCACGCCATCGAGCTCATGGAGCGGGTCCGGATCCCGGCCGCGGCTCAGCGCGTCAACGACTACCCGCACCAGTTCTCCGGCGGCATGCGCCAGCGAGTCATGATCGCGATGTCGCTGGCCCTGGATCCAGAGATCCTCATCGCCGACGAGCCGACCACGGCGCTCGACGTCACCGTGCAGGCGCAGATCATGGAGCTGCTGAAGGACCTGCAGCGACAGACCGGCATGGGCCTGGTGTTGATCACCCACGATCTCGGCGTCGTCAACGAGGTCGCGGACCGGGTGGCCGTGATGTACGCCGGAAAGATCGTCGAGACCGGCAACATCGACGAGGTCTTCAGCCTGCCGGCGCATCCGTATACCGAAGGGCTCATGGCCTCGGTGCCGCATGCGGAGACCAAGGGCACCCGGCTGCATCCGATCACCGGGCAGCCACCGAACCTCGCCGCGATACCGCCCGGATGCTCGTTCCACCCGCGTTGCCCACGGGCCCGCTTCGGCGACTTGGCCTTACCGGGCCGCGAGTGCGCACACGACGTGCCGCCGCTTCGTGAAGTCCTCCCCGGCCGCGAGAGCGCGTGTCACTACAGCGAGGAGCTGCTCGATGGCTGACGTCACGACCGATTCCCGCTCCGCCGCCGACGGCGTGACGTCCGCCGGCGGCGAGGCCGTCCCCCTGTTGGCGGTACGGAACCTGGTCAAGCACTTCCCGCTGACGACCGGGATCCTGTTCCGCAAGACGGTCGGCCACGTCCAGGCCGTGGACGGCGTCGACTTCGAGCTGCGCGCCGGCGACACCTTGGGGCTGGTCGGCGAGTCGGGGTGCGGGAAGTCCACGATCGCCAAGCTCATCATGGGGCTAGAAAAGCCGACGTCGGGTGAGGTGCTCTACAAGGGTCGCGACATCACCAAGATGAACACCCGCGAGCTGAAGCAGTACCGCCGCCAGGTCCAGATCATCTTCCAGGACCCGTACTCGTCGCTGAACCCCCGGATGACGGTCGGCGACATCGTCGCCGAGGGGTGGGAGGTCCACCCTGACATCATGCCGCCCAAGGAGCGGGGCCGGCAGGCGCGCGATCTGCTCGAGCGGGTGGGGCTGAACCCCGACTTCGCCAACCGCTACCCGCACCAGTTCTCCGGCGGGCAGCGGCAGCGGATCGGCATCGCCCGGGCGCTGGCCCTGCGTCCGGAGGTGATCGTCTGCGACGAGCCGGTGTCGGCGCTGGACGTATCGGTGCAGGCCCAGGTGATGAACCTGCTGGAAGACCTGCAGGACGAGCTGGGACTGTCATACCTGTTCATCGCCCACGACCTGTCGGTCGTCCGGCATCTGTCCGACCGGGTTGCTGTCATGTACCTCGGCCGGGTGGTCGAGGCCGGCTCGCACGCCGACGTCTACGACCGCCCGTCGCACCCTTACAGCCAGGCGCTGCTGTCGGCGGTGCCGGTGCGCGACCCGGCGCTGCGGGGGGCCAAGGAGCGGATCGTCCTCACCGGCGACGTGCCCAGTCCGGCGAACCCGCCGTCGGGGTGCCGGTTCCGGACCCGGTGCTGGAAAGCAACGGAGAAGTGCGCGGAGGAAGACCCGGCGCTGATGGACCGCGGCCAGGGTCACCCGTCGGCCTGCCACTACGCCGCGGTCCGCGAGATCGTGCACGTCCAGGAGGCCTGACTCCTCCACGCCGCAACCTCATAGAGTTTCCGCATGGCGGAAGAACCGGCCGGCAGGCGGCTGCTCCTGGTCCACGCGCATCCGGACGACGAGACGATCGCCACCGGCGTCACCATGGCCCGCTACGTGGCCGATGGTGCAGGGGTCACGCTCGTCACCTGCACGCTGGGCGAGGAGGGCGAGATCCTGGTGCCCGAGCTCGAGCATCTCGCGGCCGACCGCGAGGATGGCCTGGGTCAGCACCGCATCGGTGAGCTGGCGGCGGCCATGGCCGCGCTCGGTGTCACCGACCACCGTTTCCTCGGTCGACCCGGCCGCTACCGCGACAGCGGTATGGCGACGACCGAGGCGGGGCGTGCCATTCCACGGGAGGAGACCAGACCGGACGCGTTCTGGTGCGCCGACCTTCGCGAGGCCGCTGACGATCTCGTCCCGGTGATCCGTGACGTGCGTCCCCAGGTGCTCGTCACCTACGACGACTACGGCGGGTACGGTCATCCGGACCACATCCAGTCGCATCGCGTCGCCATGTACGCCACGGCACTCGCCGCGGCCCCGTCGTACCGGCCCGATCTCGGCGACGCGTGGGACATCGCCAAGGTCTACTGGTCAGCACTGCCGCGCAGCGTGGTGGAGGACGGCATCGTCCGCATGCGGGAACAGGGGTCGGACTTCTTCGGCGCCGAGTCCGCCGAGGACTTCGGGTTCGTCGTCCCAGACGCGTATGTCGACGCCGTGATCGACGGCCGGCGATACGTCGAGCGCAAGATGGCGGCCATGCGCGCGCATTCGTCGCAGATCAGCGAGGACGGGCCGTTCTTCGCGCTGGCCGACGGGCTGGGGGAGGACATGTGGGGCTGGGAGCACTTCCGCCTGGTCAAGGGCGTGGCCGGCGACCGCAACCCGGAGACGGGTTGGGAGACCGATCTGTTCGCCGGCCTGGACGCTCGGTAGCCGTCTCGGGGCGGCCGAGGGGCTCGTCGTGGGCTAGGATGCCGCGGTCAGCCGTGTCGGCTGGCCCAACCCTGATCGATCGTGCTCCCGAACGAAAGCGTGCCCCCGCGTGACTGACCAGCCCACTCGTCTCGACGACGCGCGTCCGGACGAGCAGCCGTCGCCGCCCACGGTCGCGGCAGCCGCTGCGGAGCCCGAGCAGGCCGAGACCGCCGACGTACAGACCGAGACCAGCGTCGGCCCGGCTGAGACCGGCGTCGACCCGGCCGAGACCGCCGACGGGCAGGCCGAGGGTGGAGTCGTCGACGACTCCCAGGTCGACGGCTCACCCGGCGAGAGCTTCTGGCGCCGCCGCTCGACGATGATCGCCGGTGGGGCTGTAGCAGGTGTGGTCTTGCTCTACACGGGCGCCTATCTGGCGGCCGGGCGGGATCTCGCGAGCGGCGCCGCGGTGCTGGGCGTCGAGGTGGGGGGACTGTCGCCGCAAGAGGCCGAGGCGAAGCTCGCGACAGAGCTGCCACCCCTGGTCGACGTTCCCATACCGGCCCGGGTGGGCGGCGACGAGGCGACGTACAGCATCGTGCCTGCCGACGCCGGCCTCCGGATCGATGTGCCGGCGACGGTCGACACCGTCCCGGGAGTCAGCGCAAACCCGGTCTCGCTCGTCCGCGCGCTGCTCGGCGCTGGTGAGATCGACCCGGTCCCGGCCGTCGACCGTGCGGCGCTTGAGTCGGCGATCACCGCGATCGCGGAGCAGGCCGATACCGAGGCCGTCAACGGGTCGGTGGCATTCGAGGCGGGCGCCGTCGTGACCAGCGCGGCCGTTCCCGGTCGCGCGGTCGATGTCGAGGCGGCCGCCGACGCGGTCGAGGACGCGTTCTTCGGCGGCGGTTCGACCGAGCTTCCACTGGCAGAGGTCAGCCTGCCGACGACCGAGGTCCAGCCGGCCGTCACCGACGACGAGGTCGAGCGTGCCGTCACGGAGTTCGCAGAACCGGCGATGTCCGGCCCGGTGACCGTGGTCGCCGGCGACGAGACGGCGGCCCTCGAACCCGAGGTGATCGGCTCGGCGCTGACGATGACGCCGGGCGAGGACGGCACGCTCACCCCTGCGCTCAACGGCGCCGCACTGGCCGCCGCAGCCGAGGATGCCCTCGCCGAGCTCGGGCAGGAGGGAAGGGACGCCACC
>DAIUDS010000037.1:0-15898 GCA_036845485.1 Jiangellaceae bacterium | reverse complement strand
GACGGACGGCACGTTCCCGGTGCCAGTCGGCGACCGGATGCCGATCCCGTGGCCACCGTTCTGACAAGGCCGCATAGGCTCCCGGCCATGCACGCGTGGGCCGCACCGGACCTGCCGCGCCTGGCCGGTCAGGGCCCGCCCGTCCGCGTTCACGACACCGCGACGGCACTGGTGCGCCCGGCCGCGGTGCAGTCGACGATGCGGATGTACGTCTGCGGAATCACGCCGTACGACGCCACCCACCTCGGGCACGCGGCGACCTACGTCGCCTTCGACGTGCTCAACCGGACCCTGCGAGACCGAGGCCACGACGTCCGGTACGTCCAGAACGTCACCGACGTCGACGATCCGCTCCTCGAGCGTGCCAGGGAGATCGGCCGGGATTGGCAGGTGCTGGCTGCGAAGCAGATCGCGCTCTTTCGCGACGACATGGCCTGGTTGCGCGTCATTCCTCCCGACCGCTTCGTCGGCGTCGTGGAGTCGATGCCGCTCGTGGCCGATTTCGTCGACCGGCTCCGAGCTACGGGCGCCACCTACGAGCTCGACGGCGGTCTGTACTTCCCGGTGAAAGCCGATCCCCGCTTCGGCGACATCTCGCACCTGGACCGTTCCGACATGCTGGTGCTCTTCGCCGAACGGGGGGGTGACCCGGATCGGCCCGGCAAGAAGGATCCACTGGACTGCGTGCTCTGGCAGCAGGCCCGGCCCGGCGAGCCGGCCTGGGACGGTGCGGTCGGTCGTGGCCGACCCGGGTGGCACGTTGAGTGCGCAGCGATCGCACTGGAGCTCCTGGGCGCCGGCCTGGACGTGCAAGGCGGCGGCTCGGACCTGGTGTTCCCCCATCACGAGATGTCGGCTGCGCAGGCTCACGTCGCGACCGGCACCTGGCCGTTCGCGCGCGCGTACGTCCACGCAGGCATGGTGGGGTTGGACGGCAAGAAGATGTCGAAGTCGGAGGGCAACCTGGTCTTCGTGTCCGGGCTCCGGTCCGACCAGGTGGAGGCGCCGGCCGTTCGGCTGGGACTGTTGGCCGACCACTACCGTGCCGACCGCGACTGGACGCCGGCGCTGCTGAGCTCGGGGCAGGCACGGTTGGTCCGCTGGCGGCGAGCGGTCGGGGCTCCGGCGGGCCCGGCCGCGCTCGGGCTGCTCGCCGACGTCCGGCAGCACCTCTCGAACGACCTGGACACTCCCGCTGCGGTAGCTGCGGTCGACCGCTGGGCTGACGAGACCCTCGGCGTCGGCGGCTCCGACGCCGGAGCGCCCGCATTGGTGCGTGACATGGTCGACGCCCTGCTCGGCGTCGACCTCGGCTCGCGTTGATCACGCGAGCGACGCCGGGCTACTCGTCCCGGCGGCGGAGGTAGCGCTCGAACTCGCGGGCGATGTGCTCGCCGGATGCCTCCGGTAGCTCCGTCGTGTCGCGTGCCTCCTCGAGGCGCTGGACGTACTCGGCGATCTCGGGGTCCTCGGTGGCGAGTTCTTCGACGCCGTGCTGCCACGCCCGCGCCTCGTCCGGCAGGTCGCCCAACGGCACCGGCATGTCCAGCAGGTCTTCGATGTGCTGGAGCAGCACGAGGGTCGCCTTCGGGCACGGTGATTGGGCGACGTAGTGCGGAACGGCGGCCCAGAGCGTCGTGGCGCTGAGCCCTCCCCGTGCGGCGGCGTCTTGAAGCACCCCGACGATGCCGGTCGGGCCCTCGTAGCGCGAGCGCTCGAGGCTCAACGAGCGGGCGACGGCGTCGTCGCTGGTCGAGACCGTCACCGGTACCGGACGCGTGTGGGGCACGTCGGCCAGCAATGCTCCCAGCGTGACGATGCGTTCGACGCCGAGCTCCGCGGCCAGCCCGAGCAGCTCGGCACAGAAGGCCCGCCACCGGATGTTCGGCTCGATGCCCCTGACCAGGACGACATCGCGTCCCGAGCCCTGTGGCCGGGCAAGCGAGATTCGGGTGGTCGGCCAGTCCAGGCTCCGCACGCCGGACTCGTCCACGGCGACGGTCGGGCGGTTGACCTGAAAGTCGTAGTACTCCTCCGGGTCAAGCTTGGCGAGGGGTACGGCCTGCCACGTCATCTCCAGGTGCTCGACGACCGCGGTCGCCGCCTCGCCTGCGTCGTTCCATCCCTCGAACGCGGCCACCAGGACGGGGTCGTCCAACTCGGGAACGCCGTCGAGCTCCGCCACCCCTGTCTCCTCGCCTCGAAGGCTATGTCGGTCAGCGTACGACCCTACGCAGCACGACGGGCGCCGTCCCAGCAGCCGGACATCGTGACCGGTAACCGAAATGGCCCGGCTAACCTGGACGGCGTGTCTGCCTCCGCCGGCGCCCTGCGCCAGGCGCTCTCCGAGCGTGTGGTCGTGGCCGACGGAGCCATGGGCACGATGCTCCAAGCCGCCAATCTCACTCTCGACTACTTCGAGGGCCACGAGTGCTGCAACGAGATCCTCAACTCCACCCGTCCCGACGTTGTCCGCGGCATCCACGAGGCATACCTCGCCGTCGGTGTCGACTGCGTGGAGACCAACACCTTCGGCGCCAACTGGGCCAACCTCGGCGAGTACGGCATCGCCGACCGGATCCTCGAACTGTCCGAGAGCGGAGCTCGGCTGGCCAGAGAGGTGGCCGACGGCTGGTCGACTCCCGACCGGCCGCGCTGGGTCCTCGGCTCGGTAGGGCCCGGAACGAAACTGCCGTCGCTCGGGCACGTCTCGTTCACGGTCCTGCGCGACGCGTACCACACGCAGGTCGAGGGGATGATCGTCGGCGGCGTCGACGCGGTGCTGGTGGAGACGGCCCAGGACCTCCTACAGGCCAAGGCCGCGCTGATCGGTGCCCGCCGGGCCATGACGGCTGCCGGTGCGGACCTGCCCCTCCTGGTCAGCGTGACGGTCGAGACGACGGGCACCATGCTGCTTGGTACCGAGATCGGAGCCGCACTGACGGCCCTGGAGCCGCTCGGCGTCGACTTCATCGGACTGAACTGCGCCACCGGCCCGGCCGAGATGAGCGAGCACCTGCGCCACCTTGCGCGGCACGCCTCGGCGGGCGTCGCGTGCATGCCGAACGCCGGTCTGCCTGAACTGACGGCCAACGGCGCCCACTACCCGCTCACCCCCCGGCAACTGGCCGACGCGCACGACCTGTTCACCGCTGAGTACGGCCTCGCGCTGGTGGGCGGCTGTTGCGGAACGACACCCGAGCACCTTCGACAGGTCGTGGAGCGCGTCGGCGGCCGAGAGCTCGCTCCGCGCAGGCCGCTGGGTGAGGCAGGAGTCGCCAGCCTCTACCAGCACGTGCCGTTCCGGCAGGACACCTCGTACCTGGCGATCGGCGAGCGCACGAACGCCAACGGCTCCAGGGCCTTCCGTGAGGCGATGCTCGACGAGCGATGGGACGACTGTGTCGAGATCGCCCGCTCCCAGACTCGGGACGGCTCACACCTGCTCGACGTCTGCGTCGACTACGTCGGCCGCGACGGAGCCGCCGACATGCGCAAGATCGCCGGCCGGTTCGCGTCGGCCAGCACCCTGCCACTCGTGATCGACTCCACTGAGCCAGCGGTGCTCGAAGCGGGCCTGGAGTGTCTGGGTGGCCGCAGTGTGATCAACTCGGTGAACTACGAGGACGGCGACGGCCCCGACTCCAGGTTTGCCAAGGTCACGCGCCTCGCGGTCGAGCACGGCGCCGCGCTGATCGCACTGACCATCGACGAGGAGGGCCAAGCCCGGACGGCCGAGCGCAAGGTCGCGATCGCCGAGCGCCTGATCGCCGACCTCACCCGCAACTGGGGTGTACGTGAGTCGGACATCCTCATCGACTGCCTGACGTTCACCATCGCTACGGGCCAGGAGGAGTCGCGCAAGGACGGCGTCGCGACCGTCGAGGCGATCCGGGAGCTCAAGCGCCGGCACCCGGATGTGCAGACCACGCTGGGATTGTCCAACATCTCCTTTGGCCTCAACCCGGCTGCGCGGAGCGTCCTGAACTCGGCGTACCTGCACGAGTGCGTCAAGGCGGGGCTGGACTCGGCAATCGTCCACGCCGCACGGATCCTGCCGATCTCGCGGATCGCCGAGGAGCAGTACCAGGTAGCGCTGGACCTGATCTACGACCGGCGGCGGGACGGATACGACCCGCTGGCGCGTTTCCTCGAGCTCTTCGAAGGTGTCGACGCATCGCTCACCGCGCAGAGTCGTGCTGCCGAACTGGCGGGGCTCCCGCTCTTCGAACGCCTCGAGCGGCGCATCGTCGACGGCGAGAAGAACGGCCTCGCATCCGACCTCGACGCCGCGCTCGAGCAGCGCAGCGCTCTGGACATCGTCAACGACACGCTGCTCGCCGGCATGCGAACCGTCGGCGAACTGTTCGGCGCCGGCGAGATGCAGCTGCCGTTCGTGCTGCAGAGCGCCGAGGTCATGAAGGCCGCCGTCGCGCACCTCGAGCCGCACATGGAGCGGGTCGAGGGCGACGAGAGCGGCAAGGGGACGATCGTGCTGGCGACCGTCAAGGGCGACGTTCACGACATCGGCAAGAACCTCGTCGACATCATCTTGTCCAACAACGGCTACACGGTCGTCAACCTCGGCATCAAGCAACCGATCAGCACGATCATCGACGCTGCAGAGGAGTACGAGGCCGACGCCATCGGCATGTCCGGCCTACTGGTCAAGAGCACGGTGGTGATGAAGGAGAACCTCGAGGAGATGAATCAGCGTGGCGTCGCCGCGCGCTGGCCGGTGCTTCTCGGCGGGGCGGCACTGACGAGGGCCTATGTCGAGGACGACCTCGCCTCGCTCTACGCCGGCGAGGTGCGCTACGCGCGCGACGCCTTCGAGGGCCTGCGCCTCATGGATGCCGTCGTCTCGGCGAAGCATGACCCGAAGACGTCGTTGGCCGACGCGCTCCCGGCATTGCGCAAGCGGCGTGTTGCCAGGACGTCGAAGGCGGCCGACCTGCCCGATGCGCCCGACGTGCGTTCCGACGTGGCCACGGACAACCCGATCCCGGAGCCACCCTTCTGGGGGAGCCGGGCAGTACGCGGCCTGCATCTGGCGGAGTACTCCTCCTACCTGGACGAGCGGGCCACGTTCCTGGGCCAGTGGGGCCTCCGCGGCACGCGCGGTGGGCCGAGCTACGAAGACCAGGTCGAGACCGAGGGGCGCCCGCGGCTACGGATGTGGCTGGAACGGCTGCACACCGAGGGAATTCTCGAGGCGGCCGTCGTGTACGGATACTGGCCCGCCGTCTCCGAGGGTCGCGACCTGGTGGTGTTCGACGCCGATGACCACGACAGGGAGGTCGCCCGCTTCACCTTCCCGCGACAACGCCGCGATCGGCGCCTCTGCCTGGCGGACTTCTTCCGGCCTCGGGAGTCCGGTGAGCTCGACGTGGTGGCGTTCCACCTGGTCACGGTGGGCCCTCGGGTGGCCGAGGCCACGGCAAAGCTGTTCGCCGAGAACGCGTACCGCGACTACCTCGAGCTGCACGGACTCTCGGTCCAGCTCACCGAGGCGCTGGCGGAGTACTGGCACGCGCGTGTGCGTGGCGAGCTCGGTTTCGGCGCGGAGGACGCGAAGGACCTCGACGGCATCCTCGGCCAGGCCTACCGCGGGTCGCGCTACTCGTTCGGCTACCCCGCGTGTCCAGACCTGGCGGACCGGGCGACCCTGGTTCGGCTGCTGGAGCCGGAACGGATCGGGGTGACCCTGTCGGAGGAGCTTCAACTGCACCCAGAGCAGTCCACGGACGCTCTGGTCGTCCACCATCCCGAGGCCAAGTACTTCAACGCCACCTAGTCGCTACCGAAGCGCGGTCCTTCCGATGGGCGGGCATGCGGTGGTGCCTGGAATGGCACGTGGGTGGTAATGACCCATGGGACAATTCGGCGGTGACATCCTCGCTTCCCAGTGCGGTCCTGTGGGATCTGGACGGCACGCTCGTGGACACCGAGCCGGACTGGATCGGGTGCGAGCGCGCGCTCGTGGAGTCCTACGGCGGCGCGTGGACCGACGCGGACAGCCTCGCGCTCGTCGGCAGCGACCTGCTCACGGCCGGCGCGCATATCCGCGACCGGGGGAGCGTGCCGCTCGCCCCCGAGAAGATCGTCGAATGGATGCTCGACGAGATGGTCGAGCGCGTACGAGGGTCGGTGAGGTGGCGGCCGGGAGCCCATGAGCTGCTGACCCAACTCCGATCGGCCGGCGTGCCGTGCGCGCTGGTCACGATGTCCTACCGTCGGCTGGTCGACGCGGTGCTCGCCGACTTGCCAGATGACACCTTCGGGGCGGTTGTGACCGGCGACGAGGTCGCCAACGGCAAGCCACACCCGGAGCCGTATCTCACCGCGGCGGCACTGCTCGGCGTCGAGCCGCAGGACTGTGTCGTCATCGAGGACTCGTCGACCGGTGTCGCGGCCGGTCTGGCCGCCGGCAGCAATGTCCTGGCGGTACCGCACGTCGTCTCCATCGACTCCACGCTCCGAGCCGGCGTGCTGCCCTCACTGGTCGGCCTGCGAGCGGTCGACCTGGCCGCTGCAGCCCGTTACGGCCGGGCTGACCCGGGGACGCCGGCCCATTCGTGGCGGACATGACCGATATGGACCCGAACCAGCTGCTCGAGGGCCAAGCCGTCGCCGGCAGCCAGAAGGGTGTACATCGTCACGTGCTCGTCGGCCGTGGCGGGCGATATCCACAACTTGCCGCGGGCGCAGGCCATGGCTCAGAGTTGGAAGCCCTCTGGGAACGGGTCGCTGGGATCGAGAAGGTACTGGGCGGTACCGGTGACCCAGGCCCGGCCCGTCACGGTCGGCACGACCGCCGGCCGGTCGGCGACGGTCGCCTCCTCCACGAGCCGCCCGACGAAACGGGTGCCGATGAACGACTCGTTGACGAACTCGGTGTTCAGGGCCAGCTCGCCCCGCGCATGCAACTGGGCCATCCGTGCCGCCGTGCCGGTGCCACAGGGTGACCGGTCGAACCAGCCCGGGTAGATGGCCATTGCATGCCGTGAATGCTTGGCGTCCGAACCGGGCGCGACGAACTGCACGTGGTGGCAGACGTCGATAGCCGAGTTCTCGGGATGAATTGGTCGGTTCTGTTCGTTGACCGCGCCCATGATGGCCAACCCGGCATCCAGGATGCGTTGCTTCTCCGAGAGTTCGAACGGGATGCCGATCTGGTCGAGGTCGAGGATGGCGTAGAAGTTGCCCCCGTACGCCAGATCGTAGTGAACATGGCCGTATCCGGGGACGTCGACCACCGCGTCGAGCTGGTGACTGAACGACGCGACGTTGCGGATCGTCACCGACTGCGCTGCACCGTCTGCGACCGCGACGTCGGCCCGCACGAGTCCGGCCGGCGTCTCGAGCCGGATGGTGGTCACCGGTTCGACGACCTCGATCATCCCCGTTTCCACCAGCACGGTCGCGACACCGATGGTGCCGTGTCCACACATGGGCAGGCAACCCGACACCTCGATGAACAGGACGCCGAAGTCGGCCTCGGGTCCGGTCGGCGGCTGGAGGATCGCCCCGCTCATGGCCGAATGCCCGCGCGGCTCGTTCATCAGCAGGCGTCGCAGGCTGTCGGAGTGCTCGATGAACCACTGCCGCCGTTCCAACATGGACTTGCCGGGAATCGTCCCGACGCCGCCGACGACGACGCGGGTGGGCATGCCCTCGGTGTGGGAGTCGACCGCATGGAACACGCGCGCGGCTCTCATCGGGCGCCGCCTGCTGCAAGCAAGGTCTCGGTCTCCCGACGCACGATCTCCTCCTGTTCGGGCAAGAGGGGCTGCCGAGGTGGGCGGCAGGAACCGCCGTAACGGCCGACGATGTCCATCGAGAGCTTGATCGCTTGGACGAAGTCGGTGTGGAAATCCCACCGCAGCAGTGGATGCAACTGGCGGTACCGCGGGATCGCGGCCTCGGTGTCATGGGCGAGGGTCGCCCGGTAGAGGTCGGTGCACTCGCGGGGGAAGGCGTTGGGATACCCAGCGATCCAGCCCTTCGCTCCGGCCAAGCCGACCTCCAGGACGGAGTCATCGCTGCCGATCAAGATGTCGAGGCCGGGTGCGAGCTCCGCCGTCTCGTAACTGCGGCGCGCCTCACCGGTGAAGTCCTTGACCGCGACGATGAGGCCCTCGTCGTACATCTCGGCGAGAAGACTGGGCCGAAGGTCGATCTTGGTGTCGATCGGGTTGTTGTATGCCGACACTGGCAACCCGACCTTCGCGATCTCCCGGTAGTGCTCCTTCACGGCTCGCTCGTCGCCACGGAACGCGTTGGGCGGAAGGGCCATTACGACCTGGGCGCCGGTCTCGGCCGCCTGTTCAGCCCAGGCACGTGCCTCCCGGGCGCCGTAGGCGCCGACTCCCGGCATGACAATGAACCCGGGAGGAGCCGCCTCGACGGCCGTCCGGACGACGGCAGCCCGCTCCTCGGTGGTGAGGACTTGGTATTCACCGAGTGAGCCGTTCGGGCAAACCCCGTCACAGCCATTGTCGGCCAGCCAGCGGACATGCTCGGCGTAACGGTCCAGGTCGACGCTCAGGTCGGCCCGAAACGGCAGGGCGGTCGCGACGAGGACGCCATGCCATGGTTGTTGTCGGGAAATGGCCATGGGGCCCTCCTCTTCTGTGCAATCTAATAAGAACCTGGACGGCCGGCTCAGCGGTCGGCCCCGTCGGCGAGCGTGCGCAGGGACATCGGCGTGGCCACGGGCCGCTCGGCCAGGCCGGCCGGGTCGCTCGGGCGGCCGGTCTCGGCCGTGGTCAGCAACCCCGTGGCGTAGCCGCATATCCGGCCTTGGCACCAGCCCATCCCGGCCCGGCATAGCAACTTGACCGTTCGGGCGTCCGTGGCGCCGAGCCGGCGGACGGCGTCGACGACGGCTGAGGCCGTGACCTCCTCGCAACGGCACACGACGGTGTCCGGCCCTATCCAGCCTCGCCAGCCGTCCCGAACCGGGTGCGCGCGGTGCATGGCGGTGGCGAAGGCCCGGTAGGTGCGGCGGCGGCGCCGCAGACCGGCCGGCCAGGTGACCGGGCGCCCGACCCAGGCCGCGGCCGCGCGTCCGGCGATGTCACCTTCGACCAGAGCCAACGCGGCTCCGCCGACTCCACCCGCTTCACCGGCCACGAACACACCGGGCACGGTCGTGGCCTGCCGCTCGTCGACGCTCGCCACCAGGGAGCCGTCGGCGTCGACGTGCGTGGCGCAGCCGAGAGCCAGCGGCAACTCGAGTCGGGGGACGAAGCCCCAGCCGACGGCCACCGCGTCACAGGCAATGGTCCGCCGACTGCCGGGGAGGGCCCTCCAGTCGCCGTCGAGCTTGGCCACCGTAACGCTGCGTACCTGGCCCTCACCGTGCGCCTCGACGATGGCGTGCCGGGCGTGGAAGCCGACTCGGCGGTGGGCAAGGGCCGCGGCAAAACGTACGCCTTCGGCGATCTTGTCCGGCGTCCGGACGACGCTCGGCAGGTGCCGCATCCAGCCCAGCGTGCTGTTCGCCTCGAAGACGCCCACGACCGTGACGCCACGGGCGGCGAGACCAGCGGCCACCGGCAGCAGGAACGGGCCGGTGCCGCCCACCGCAGCACGCTGGCCGGCCGTCACCTGGTGTCCCTTGAGCAGCGCCTGGGCACCACCGGCGCTGAACACGCCGGGACGGTCCCAACCGGGGAAGGGGATCTGGCGGTCGTATCCGCCGGGAGCGAGGACGAGCGCCGAGCCCGACACCACGACGGCGCTGTCCTCCGCCACGGCGTGCGCTTCGAACCCCCGGCCTCCACGGACCACCGTCCAGACGTCGTGGCGCGCCAGGTAGGTCACCCGCGACCGGATGACGGTCAGCAGGCAGCGGAACGTTCGCAGGTCGTGCTGGAGGTCGGCGACGGCGTCCAGACGGCCATGTGGATGACGCCAGTACTGGCCACCCGGCTGCTCGGCCGAGTCCATCAGCAGGACGTCGCACCCAGAAAACGAAGCGGCCGCCGCAGCGGCGAGGCCGGCCGGCCCGGCACCGACCACGACGACGTCATACCGAGAGTTCGCCACGACCGGTCCCTTCCTGACTGCGGACTGTCATGCGAGCCTCCGCGGTCACGATGCACGCACGGCGGTTCGGACGACCGTCGACGACGACGAGGCAGTCGAAGCAGATCCCGATCCCACAGAAGAGACCTCGCGGCTTGGCATCGTGCCTCGTGGTTCTCCACGACAGAACGCCATCGGCGACCAGCGCCGCTCCGATGCTCTGGCCGGCCATGAACGGCACGGCGCGTCCGTCGAAGATGAACGTCTCGCTGGTTCCTCGCTCGCTCATTCGAACCGGTCCGGCCGGAAGGCGTCGACGTCGACCTCGGGCCGTTCAGCGCGGAGCAACTGTGCGAGGACGTGTCCGGTCGCAGCGGCCAGACCGACCCCGGCGCCCTCGTGGCCACAGGCGTGGTAGAGCCCTGGAGCCCGCCGATCGGGCCCGATGATCGGCAGGTGGTCTGGGCTGTAGGGCCGGAATCCGCGGTATGCGCGTATGACGGCGACGTCGGCGAGGACGGGGAACAGGCGGATGGCCTGGTTCGCCAGCCGGCGCAGCACCGGCACCGACATGGTGCGGTCGAATCCGACCCGCTCGCGGCTCGATCCGATCAGCACGGGCCCCGCCCGGGTGCCTTCGACCACGGGGGAGGTGTGCAGAGCGGCATCACTGCTGGCCACGTCGGAGACGTACTCCGCCGCGTAGACCTTGTGCCGCACCACCCGTGGAAGCGGCTCGGTGACCAGGACGAAGCCACGTCGCGGCAGCACCGGAAGCTCCAGGCCGGCGAGCGCTGCCAGGCCGCGGCCCCAGGTCCCCGCGGCGTTGATCACGGCACCGGCCGGAACGCGACCCTCGTCGGTCAGCACGCCCACGACCCGGTCACCGTCGCGGAGGAATCCGGTCGCCTCCACGCCTGGGCGTACCTGGGCACCGCGGCTGCGGGCGGCAGCGAGCAGCTGAGCCGCGGCGAGCATCGGCTGCACCTGCGCGTCCTTGGGGTAGAACGCACCCCCGACCAGGTCCGGGGCAAGATGCGGCTCGTACTCGACCAGCTCGTCCGCTGGGATCTGAACCGCCTCCACGCCATACGCGGACTGCTCCCGGCTGGTGTCACGCAGCCCGGCAAGGCCCGCCTCCGACGCGGCGACGACGACGCCGCCCTTGGCTTCGTACTCGAAGCCACCGACCTCGGCGGCGATTCGTTGCCACAGCCGGATCGAGAGCCGGGCCAAGTCGAGCTCGGGTCCGGGCAGCTTGTCGGAGACCAGGATGTTGCCCTCACCGGCCCCGGTGGTGCCGCCAGCCACGGACCCTCGGTCCAACACCGTGACGCGCAAGCCGGCCTGCACGGCATGCCAGGCACACGAAGCGCCCAGGACGCCAGCGCCGATGACGGCGACATCTGCGCTGGGGGACGTCGACGGTGGTGGCACGCCGGCAATGTGTCACATTCCAATAACGGCACGAGAGGTGTCGGCCGTGCGGTCGCCGTGCTCTGCCGTGGCAGCGGCGTGCCCCAACTGTTGCCAAATCGCGACGTGCCCATAACGCACAGCGGTCCCTCACGCCTACTACTGTCACAAGACCCGACCGGGGTGCGCCCGGACGGTACTCAATTGTGTGAGGTGGGAAATGCGAACCACGAGGCTGTCACGCAGGTTCGCTGCCGTCTCGGCCCTTGTTGCCGGCGCCATGGTGCTGGTTTCGTGCGGTGGCGACGACGACGGTGACGACGGTGATGGCGCCGAAGGTACGGCGGGCGGCTCGCTCGTCTTCGGCGCGTCAGCAGACCCGATCATCCTGGACGGTGCGCTGTTCAGCGACGGTGAGTCGGCCCGGCCGGCCTACCAGATCTTCGAGGGCCTGGTCACCACGGAGGAGGGCGGAACCGAGATCGTGCCTGCCCTGGCCGAGTCGTGGGAGGCCAGCGAGGACGGCCTGGAGTGGACGTTCCACCTCCGTGAGGGCGTGACGTTCCACGACGGCACCGAATTCAACGCCGAGGCCGTCTGCTTCAACTTCGAGCGCTGGTACCACTTCGAAGGCGTCATGCAGAGCCCGGCGGTGAGCTACTACTGGAACACCGTTTTCGGCGGCTTCTCCGACGGCGCCGCGCCGAGCCTGTACGCCGGCTGTGAGGCCACCGACGATTCCACCGCGGTCATCTCGCTGACCTCGCCGTCGTCGGCGTTCATCGCGGCCATGCAGATGCCGTCGTTCCGGATCGCCAGCCCGAAGGCGCTGGAAGAGGGCGACGCCGACGCGGTCAGCGGCACCGAGGAGTCGCCGGCGTTCGAGGGCACGTTCGGCTACGAGAACCCGGCCGGCACGGGACCGTTCATGTTCGAGTCGTGGGAGCGCGGCAGCCAGCTCACCCTGGTCCGGTACGACGACTACTGGGGCGAGCCGGCCCAGCTGGACGAGCTGATCTTCACGGTCATTCCGGACGGCCCGGCCCGCCGGCAGGCGCTCGAGGCCGGCGATATCGACGGGTACGACCTGGTCGACCCCGCCGATGCCGACGCGCTCGAGACCGCGGGCTTCCAGATCATGCGCCGGCCCGCGTTCAACGTCGGCTACGTCGGCTTCCAGCAGAGCTACCCGCCGTTCGACAACATCAACATCCGCAAGGCGATCGCACACGCGATCAACAAGGAGAACCTGATCCAGACCAACTACCCGGAGGGCACCGAGATCGCGACCCAGTTCATGCCCCCGGAGCTGTTCGGTTGGGCCGACGACGTCACGGTCTACGACTACGATCCGGAAGAGGCCCAGCGGCTGATCGCCGAGTCGGGCGTGACCGACCTGACGCTCCAGTTCTGGTACCCGACCGACGTGTCCCGGCCGTACATGCCGAACCCGCAGGCCAACTGGGAGTTGATCACGGCCGATCTGGAGGCGGTTGGATTCACCGTCGAGCCGATGACGGCGACGTGGAACCCGGACTACCTCGACGCCACGTCCACCGGCGGTACTCCCATGTTCTTGCTGGGCTGGACCGGCGACTTCGGTGACCCGGACAACTTCATCGGGACGTTCTTCCAGACCGTCAACCCGCAGTTCGGCAGCTTCGAGAACCCGGAGATCTTCGCCAAGCTGGACGAGGCGGAGGCGGAGACCGACCCGGACCGCCGGACCGAGCTCTACCAGGAGGCCAACAGGTTGATCATGGACTTCGTGCCGGGCGTGCCGTACGTGCACAACCAGCCCGCTGCCGCCTTCAGAGAGGGCATCTCCGGGTACGTGCCCGGGCCGCTGAACAACGAGAGCTTCGCCGCGGTCACGGTGGAGTGATCTAGAAACCGATGCTGCGATTCGTCGCCCGGCGACTGCTGCTGCTCGGCCCGATATTGCTCGGGCTGTCGGTCCTGCTGTTTGTCTGGCTGCGTGCTCTCCCAGGTGGGCCGGCCTCGGCCCTCCTGGGAGAGCGGGCGACGCCGGAGGCGGTCGCACGCATCGAGGAGCTGTACGGGCTGAACGAGCCGTGGTATGTGCAGTACTGGAAGTTCCTCGTAAATGCGGTGCAGCTCGACTTCGGCAACAGCTCCCGCACCAACCGCCCGGTCGTGGAGGAGATGCTGCGCACCTTCCCCGCCACCATCGAGCTGGGGACCACGGCGCTGATCTTTGCGATCGGCATCGGCATCCCGCTCGGCTACTTCGCGGCACGCCGGTACGGCACGTGGCTGGACAACCTGTCGGTGTCGGGCTCCCTGATCGGCGTCGCCATCCCGGTCTTCTTCCTGGCCTACATCCTCAAGTACGTGTTCGCTGTCCGGCTCGGATGGCTGCCGACCGGTGGCCGGCAGGACCCGCGGATGGATGCGGAGCATCCCACCGGCTTCTACGTCTTCGACGGGATCATCACCGGCGACTTGGAAGCGATCCTGGACGCCCTCGTCCACCTGATCCTTCCCGCGGTCGCGCTCGGCGCCATCCCGCTGGCGATCATCGTGCGGATCGCCCGGGCCAGCGTGCTCGACGTGGTGCACGAGGACTACGTGCGCACAGCCGAGGCCAAAGGGCTCTACGAGCGCACCATCACCCGCCGGCACGTGTTGCGCAACGCGCTGCTCCCCGTCGCCACCGTGATCGGCCTGTCGGCCGGGCTCCTGCTGTCGGGGGCGGTCCTCACCGAGACGGTGTTCGCCTGGCCCGGCGTGGGATTCTTTGTCGCCGAGGCGATCGGCAACCGCGACTACGCGGTGCTGCAGGGCTTCATCCTGATGATCGCGTTCCTCTACGTGCTGGTGAACCTCGCAGTCGACGTCTCGTACGGACTGATCGACCCGAGGGTGAGGGTGCAATGAGCCTTGCCCAGGTGGAGGCGACCACCGAGGCTGCGAAGGTCGGCGAGGAGGGCGGCAGCCTCCGCAAGGACGCCTGGCAGCGGTTGCGCCGCGATCCGGTGGCGCTCATCGGCTTCGGGCTGATCGCCTTCTTCGTGCTCGTCGCGATCTTCGCGCCGCTGATCGCGCCGTATGGTCCCACTGACCGGCCCGGAGCGGACGTCATCACCCCGACCAACATCCCGGGGCCGTCCGCGGAGTACTGGTTCGGCCTCGACGAGCTCGGCCACGACGAGTTCAGCCGGGTCGTGTTCGGTGCCCGCCAGTCCCTGCTGGTGGGCGTGGTCGCGCTCCTGCTCGGGATGGCCGGCGGACTGCTGCTCGGCGTGCTCGCCGGCGCGTTCGGCGGCAAGGTCGACGGCGTGATCATGCGGATCGTCGACGTGATGCTGTCGATCCCGGGACTGCTGATGGCAATCGCCATCGCCGCGCTGCTCGGCAGGAGCCTGCTGTCGGTGATGATCGCCATCGCGGTCATCAACATCCCCATCTTCGCCCGGCTGCTCCGGGGCCAGATGCTGGCCCAGCGCGAGAGCGACTACGTTCTCGCCGCGACGTCGTTGGGGGTGCGCCGACGATCGATCATCCTCGGTCACGTGCTGCCGAACTCCATGTCCCCGGTCATCGTCCAGGCCACGCTGACACTGGCGACGGCGATCATCGAAGCCGCCGGGCTGTCGTTCCTCGGATTGGGAAGTCCCGACCCGAGGGTGCCGGAGTGGGGGCTCATGCTCGCCAACACCCAGCGCTATCTCGCCAGCGCCCCGCATCTGGCATTCTTCCCGGGTATGGCCATCGTCCTCGCCGCGCTCGGCTTCACCCTGCTCGGTGAGCGACTCCGCGAGGCACTCGACCCGAAGTACCGGCGGTGAGCACGCCGGTGCCGGCCGCGGGACATCTCCTCGATGTCCGCGACCTGTCGGTGGTGTTCACCCGCAAGGGCCGGCGCGATGTCAGGGCGGTCGACGGCGTGTCGTTCACCGTCGACGCCGGCGAGACCATGGGCCTGGTCGGCGAGTCGGGCAGCGGGAAGAGCGTGACCTCGCTGGCCGTCATGGGACTGCTGCCGAAGCGGGGCGTGCGAGTGGGCGGTGAGGTCCACTTCGACGGCGACGACCTGCTGACCCTGCCGCCCGAACGCATGCGCGACATCCGCGGCCAGGACATCGCGATGGTCTTCCAGGACCCGATGTCTTCGCTGAACCCGGTAGTGCCGATCGGCATCCAGGTGACCGAGGTCCTGGAGCGACACCAGGACATGAAGGGGGAGGCTGCCCGCAAGGCGGCCGCCGAGCTGCTCGACCGAGTCGGCGTCCCGGACCCGAACCGTCGGCTCAAGGAGTACCCGCACCAGCTCTCCGGCGGCATGCGACAGCGGGCTCTCATCGCCATGGCACTGGCCTGCCGACCACGCGTGCTGATCGCCGACGAACCGACGACGGCGCTGGACGTGACGATCCAGGCCCAGATCCTGGAGCTGCTCAAGGAGTTGGTCCGCGACTCCGGT
>DAIUDS010000036.1:0-16037 GCA_036845485.1 Jiangellaceae bacterium | reverse complement strand
TCTCGCTGCCCTTCCGCTCCGAGTGCGGCCAGCTCGGCCTGCTGGGTGACCGGTGGCACCCGCTCCTCGACGGCTTTCCGGGCCCGTTGCAGGGCACTGTTCACTGCGGCCGGCGTGGTGTCCAAGACCTGCGCCACCTCGGCGGCGGAGTACTCCAGTACCTCGCGCAAGATCAACACGGCGCGCTGAGTGCCCGGCAAGTGCTGCAATGCCGCGACGAAGGCCAACTCCACGCCCTCACGCCGTAGGTAAGTCGCCGCGGGGTCGGGTTCGTCCGCGGCCAGGTCGTCCGGCCACGGTTCCAGCCAGACCGGTCCCGTCACGGGCTCTCCGAGGTCCGCGGTGGCGCGCCGTGGCGGGCCGTAATCCGGCGACAGCATCCGCCGAGGATGCTGCGCGCTCAGCCGCAGGCAGGCGTTGGTGCTGATCCGATACAGCCAGGTACGCAATGAGCTACGGCCCTCGAATCGAGCCAATCCCCGCCAGGCGCTGAGCAGTGACTCCTGCAGCGCATCCTCCGCGTCGTGCAGGGAGCCGAGCATCCGGTAGCAGTGGGCGATCAGCTCACCCCGATATCCGGCGACCAGTTGATCGAACGCGGCCTTGTCGCCGGCCCGAGCCAGGGCCACCAATTCCGGCTCGCCCAAGCGCGACTCGTCAGCGGAGGCGGACGCCACGAAGGAAGCCTAGCCATGCGGGTGGCGCCTCCTCGTCCTGAGCGCAGGCTATGGCGTCGTGGCGAAGGTTGGTCGGCATTGGGACCACATTCGCCGCGTGATATCCACTGACGGTCGCGGTGAATGAGGGAATGCCGAGGCGGTTCACAGGCTGGCCGGAGCAGGCCTTTGATGTGCTGCTCGAGTTGGACGGCGAGCCTTCGGTCGAGGTCCGCAATGGCCTGCGCCGGAATCGAGAGCGGATGATCCGGCAGCCGATGATCGCGCTGCTTCAGGATGTGGCGGATGCGGACGCGGCGTACGAGGACCTCTCGGTGTGGTCCTTTCGCACGTTGGTGTGGTTCTGGCAGCACCAGGGCGCGCTGGTGCGGATCGCGCCCAGGGTCGACATTTCCCTGACCTTCGACCTGGACGGGCTACAGGTGAAGGGCGCGTGGTGGTATCCACTGCAGGGGCAGGTCGAGCGGTTCCGGGTTGCGGTCGCGGACGCGCCGAGCGGGCAGGAGCTGAGCCGGATCGTGGCGGCGCTGAGCCGGCAGGGTCTCGAGATCGGCGGCGATGTGATGCGTAGGCCGCCCCGCGGTTACTCGTCGGATCACCCGCGTGCCGAGCTGCTGCGTCACCGCTGTGTGGTTGCGACGGATCGCCTCGGCTGTGCGGACTGGTTGCATACCGCGGAGCCGGTCGATCGGGTGCTGGCAGCGTTCGCGCGACTACGGACGATGCTCACCTGGTTCGCCGAACATGTGGCAACCGACGTGGCGGGACGGGCATGAGGTGTCGCCTTATGGGCCGGTGGCGCCGGCGCAGTCGATGACCAGCTGTGCTGCTTCGCGCCGGTACTCCCGCAACGCCAATATCTGCTCGGCATCCGGGGTGGCAGACGTCTGCGCGCGATCGGCCAGCCGGCCTACCCGGCCGGCTTGTTCACTGGTGCGGCGGTTCGGGAAGTCCTCCATCTCCAGCGAAATCGTGCCGGCGACGGCCGCGAGCCGGGATCGCACTGCCGCGTCGAACTTCTGATGGTCCTCCTGACCAAGCACCAGCAACAGGTCGTCCGCGTAGCCGATGGCGGACACGGCCTGCTGGCAGCCGTCCCCCGAGTCGGTGTAGGTCTCGAGGGCGTCCCCGGGCTCATCTGCCTGGCTGCAACCGGCGAGCAACAGAGCGATTAGACATCCGAGGGCGCGCACGGCTTCAGGCACGGAGGGGTAAGCGGCCAACCGGCATCGTCAAAGTAAACAGCAACGGATGGAACGACAGACAACGTGCGGTTCCCTCGCCGGAGCCCGTGTCGGCCCGCCGGCGCGTCAGGTGGCACCGGGCATCACCACGCCGGTCTCGTAGGCGATCATCACGAGCTGGGCGCGGTCGCGGGCCTCTAGCTTCATGAGCAGCCGGCTGACGTGGGTTTTCACCGTGGCGTGGCTGACATACAGCGTGGCCGCGATCTCGGCGTTCGACAGCCCCTTGGCGACGAGCTCGAGCACTTCCCGCTCGCGCTCGGTGAGCTGACCCAGCGCCGCATGCGCCGCAGCGACAGCGGCCGGCCCCGGTCGGCGGGCGAACTCCTCGATCAGGCGGCGCGTGATACGCGGCGCGATCAGGGCGTCGCCGGCGGCGACGACCCGCACGGCGTTGAGCAGGTCGACCGGGAGTGTGTCCTTGAGTAGGAACCCGCTTGCACCCGCCCGCAGCGCCTCGTGAACGTACTCGTCGAGGTCGAACGTCGTGAGGATCACGACGCGAGTGGATGAGAGCGACTCGTCGCCGGTGATCCGGCGGGTCGCGTCGAGGCCGTCCATCACCGGCATCCGGACGTCCATCAGGATCACGTCCGGGTGTTCACTGGCGGCAAGAGCTACCGCCTCGGCACCGTTGCCCGCCTCGCCGACGACCTCGATGCCGGGCTCGCCGGAGAGCAACATCGTGAAGCCACTGCGGACGAGCACCTGGTCGTCGGCAACCACCACGCGGATCGTCATTCGGCGTCACCGTAGGGCAGCAGCGCCTTGACGCGGTAGCCGCCGCCGGGCGCCGGCCCGACCGAGAGCTCGCCACCCCACAGCTCGACCCGCTCGCGCATGCCGACCAGGCCGTGCGCCGGGCCTTCCGCCACAGCGCCGGCGACACCGCCGGTGCTCGACCGCGCCGCCAGCCCGCGCCCGTCGTCGGTGACCTCGACCGCCAACGATCCCGGGAGGTGGCGGACCGTGACGTCGACGCGGGTCGGCTTCCCGGCATGCTTGAGCACGTTGGTGAGCGCCTCCTGCACCACCCTGTAGGCCGAGAGCTCGATGCCGGCATGGACGCCGTCGGCCGGTCCCTCGATGTGCAGCGTCACCGGCACGCCGGCGGCCCGCACGTCATTGACGAGGCGGGGCAGGTCGGCGAGACCCGGAGCCGGTGCGTGCGATCGGGCGCCCTCGCTGTCACGCAGCACGCCGAGCAGCCTGCGCATCTCTGTGAGCGTCCCACGCGACGTGGCCGAGATCGCGTCGAGCACCGCCTTCGCCTGCTCCGGCCGTTCGTCGAGCACGTGCGCGCCGACGCCCGCCTGGACAGCTATGACCGACATCGAGTGGGCGATGACGTCGTGCAGTTCCTGGGCGATGCGCAGCCGTTCCTCGGCCAGCACCCGGGCCGCGCTCTGGCGCTCGGCCTCGGCTCGTTTTTCGGCCTCGCGCACCCGCGCCTCCATCGCCGCCCGCCGGTTGCGCATGGCGACCCCGATCGCCCAGGCGGCCGCGAACTGGGCGATGACGCCCAACACGCCGACCGCGTCGAGCCCCGGAGCACCGCTGAGCCCGAGTACGACGATTGCCGTTGACACGACCGCCAGCCCGGCCATCGCCTGCCGCAGCGGGCACCATGCGCCCACCGTGTAGGTGAGGAAAAGGACCGCGAACGGGAGGGATCCCTCGGGCCAGTTCGCGAGGACGTGGACGAAGATCCCGAGCGAGGAGATCGCCAGCGCCACCAGTGGCGAGCGGCGCCGGAATGCAATCGGGGCGCACGTCACGAGCACGGTCACGATGAGGAGGGCGCCGGGCTCTCTGTAACCCTCGCGGATCATTCCCTCGTCGTCCCGGATGGCTTGCCCGAACGCAGTGACGACGCCGACGGCGGCGAAGATCGCGGCGAGGACGCCATCGACCACGAGCGGGTTCAGCGACCGCAGCCGTTCGAGATGGCGTTCGAGCCTGGTCACCGCTCGAACGTACCGACTCGCCCCCGCCGGCGGATCCGTCCCGCGAATGACACGCGTATCAGCCTCCAGACGTACATCCACGGGTTGGTCGCGAACCACCCTGCAAGCCGACGATTTCCGGCCCTGAGAAGGCGAGCGTTGGGGCGTCCCACACCACGTCCACACAGGAGATCGCCATGACCACCGTCACCGTCCACCCATCGGTGAACCCCACCACGAACGGGCACATCCAGGTGCCGACCTTCCTCGACACGCCCGCCGCCCGCGTCTACGACGCCGTGAAGGTCTACGGCCGGGGCGAGAACGAGGTTCGCGCCCTCGACGGCGTGTCCGTCGAGTTCGCGATTGGTCGCTTCACCGCGATCATGGGCCCCTCCGGCTCGGGCAAGTCGACGCTCATGCACAGCGTCGCCGGGCTCGACCACCTCACGTCGGGCACCGTGCTCATCGGTGACACCGACATCTCGAAGCTCGACGACCGCAGGCTCACGCAGCTGCGTCGGGACCGCATCGGGTTCATCTTCCAGGCGTACAACCTGGTACCCACCCTCACAGCGGCGGAGAACATCGCCCTTCCGGCGCGCCTCGCCGGCCGCAGGCCTGACGCCGCCTGGTTCGACCAGGTCGTCGAGACCGTGGGGCTGAGGAACCGCCTCAAGCACCGCCCGTCGGAGCTCTCCGGTGGACAGCAGCAACGCGTCGCAGTCGCCCGGGCCCTCGCCAGCCGGCCGGAGATCATCTTCGCCGACGAGCCGACCGGAAACCTCGACTCCCACACGGGCGCCGAGATCCTGTCGTTCATGCGCACCGCGGTGCGTGAGTTCGGTCAGACGATCGTCATGGTCACCCACGACCCCGTCGCCGCCTCGTACGCCGACCGAGCCGTGTTCCTCGCCGACGGGCGGATCGTCGATGACCTCGACGCCCCGACCGCCGACTCCGTCATCAACCGCATTCGCACCCTCGGAGGCTGACCGCCATGCTCACGCTCACGATCAAGCAGCTTGCAGCGCGCAAGTTGCGACTGTTGACCACCGCCTTCGCGGTGCTCCTGAGTGTCGCCTTCATGGCCGGCACCGTCGTCTTCACCGACACGATCAGTGCCACGTTCGACACCGCGCTGGCCGAGGCTGACGAGGGGGTCGACGCCTACGTCCGGACGCCCTCGGAGATCGACCGCGGCTACGGCGAGCCCGGCCCGCGCCTGGACGCCTCGCTCGCCCAGACCGTCGCTTCGGTCGAGGGCGTCGACGACGCGGCGTTGCGCATCAACGGCTATGCCCAGGTGGTCGGGCCCGACGGTGAGCCCGTCGGCGACATCTCCAAGCACCCCGCGTTCGGCACGAACTGGGTGGCGGTCGACGACCTCAACCCGTACGAGCTGGCGAGCGGGCATGCGCCCGGCAACGACGGTGAGATCGTCATCGACAAGGCGAGCGCCGACAAGGCCGGATACCAGCCGGGCGACGTCGCGACCGTGCTCACCAAGAGCGCGCCGCGGCAGTTCACCATCGCCGGCATCGCCACGTTCGGCACAGCGGACTCCCCTGCGGGGGCGACGGCCGTGCTGTTCACCGATACGGCGGCCACGGAGCTGCTGGCGACGCCCGGCCAGGCTGACGGGATCGCCGTCACAGCTGACCCGGTTGTGTCGCAGGCGGACGTTGCCGCTGCGGTCCAAGCCGCGGTCGGTGGCGACGTCGAGGTGATCACCGGTGCCACGCTCGTGGCCGAGAACCAGTCATCGATGGCCGTCAACCTCGCCGAATTCGGGACGATCACGCTGGTCTTCGCCGTGGTCGCCATGTTCGTCGGCGCGTTCATCATCAACAACACGTTCTCGATCACCGTCGCGCAGCGGACGCGTGAGATGGCGATGCTGCGTGCGATCGGTGCATCGGGCCGCCAGGTGAAACGCTCGGTGCTCATCGAGGCCGTCGTCACCGGCGCACTCGCGTCGGGGGCCGGCCTTGCCGCCGGCATCGGTGTGGCCTCGGGTTTGGGTCAGCTGATGTCGGCGTTCGGCTTCGATATGCCGGACGGAGCCACGGTGATCTCGCCCAACGCTATGGCTCTGTCGTTTGCCGTCGGGCTGATCGTGACCGTGCTCTCGGCATGGCTGCCGGCGCGCCGGGCCGCCAAGATCGCCCCGTTCGCGGCGCTCCGTGACGTGGACATCGACCGCTCCGCTGGCTCGGTTCGCCGGGCCGTCGTCGGAACGGCCATCACGGCGGTGGGTGTGACGGCACTGCTTGCCGGCCTCGGAGGCGAGATCGCGCTGGTCGGTGTCGGTGCGCTGGCGACGTTCGTCGGCGTGTCGGTGCTCGGTCCTGTGCTCGCCCGCCCGGTCGCCAAGGTGTTCGGCATGCCGCTTCGGATGCGTGGGCTCAGTGGTGAGCTCGCCACCCGCAACGCGATGCGGAACCCGAAGCGGACCGCTCGCACGGCCTCGGCTCTGATGATCGGCGTCGGGCTGATCGGGTTCATCACGGTCTTCGCCGCCTCGGCGAAGACCTCGATGGCCGGCTCGCTGGAAACCGAGTTCACCGGCACTCACATCGTGCAGGCCGGTGGGTGGGACAACTCGACGGGGCTGAGTCCCGACCTGGCCGACGAGCTGCGCTCCACGCCGGGTGTCGACGTCGTGAGCCAGGCTCGAATGAGCGCGGCGGTCATCGACGGTTCGGCCACGGATGCGCTAAACGCCTTCGACGCCACGACCGTCGACGAGGTGTTCGTGCTCGGTTCGGTCGAGGGTGACCTCGACTCGCTGGGCGCCGACGGCATCGCCGTCTCGGCCGAGCGTGCCGCCGAGCAGGGTTGGACGATCGGCTCGACCGTACCGGCGACGTTCCCGAGTGGCGACACTACGTTCGTGGTGGAGGCCGTCTACTCGGGCGGTACCGACTGGGTCGGCTCGATGTTCGTCGATCTCGACGCCCTGGTGGCGAATGGAGGCGACGAGCTCGACTACCGCGTCTACGTCTCGGGTGACGAGAAGGCGATCACCAGCGTTGGGGCCGCTCATGCGTCGGCCGACGTGCTGGACAAGGACGCCTTCCTCGATGTCGTCAATAGCGATGTCGACACGATGCTCGGGCTGTTCTACGCGCTGCTGATGCTCGCCGTCGTCATCGCTCTGCTTGGCATCGCCAACACCTTGGCGCTGTCGATCCTCGAGCGGACCCGCGAGGTCGGGTTGCTCAGGGCGGTCGGCATGGGTCGGTCGCAGGTCCGTTCCACGGTCCGCTGGGAGTCGATCATCATCGCCGTGTTCGGCACGACCCTCGGGTTGGCCATCGGTACGTTCTTCGGCTGGGCGATCGTCCGGGTGATGGCTGACCAGGGCATCGACACGTTGACCGTACCGGTCGGCAACCTGGCGGTCGTCACCGTCATCGCGGCCCTCGCCGGTGCGATGGCTGCGGTGATGCCGGCCCGTCGGGCAGCCAAGCTCGACGTGCTTAAGGCGCTCGCCATGGCGTGACGATCAGCTGCGCCGGCTGCTGCCCGATCTCGGCGGCGCTGCATCTCGGAAACGAGATGCGGTGTCGCCGAGTTCGGCGTGTCCGGGGTTGTGGAACGACGACGCCCGAGCGTGTCCAGCCGACGGTCTCGCAGCCCGGTTGAGGCCGCGCAGGCTCAGGACCTCGGTTACACCAGCGGGCCGAAGAACGCCTGCAGGTCCTCCGCCAGCTGAGTCGGGGCTTCCATCGCTGGGAAGTGCTTGCCGCGCTGAAACTCGGTCCAGTAGGCGTCGGCCGGTGCGGGGACCAACTTGCGTACCGTCTCGTCGGCGCCGAAGACCGCAAAGCCCTGCGGTACCGCAGGTGGCGCGCCCCAGTCAGACGAGTGCGCCTGCTCGTAGAGGGTGTGTGCGGCGGTGGCGCCGGAGCCGGTGAACCAGTACAGGCTCACCGTGGTGAGTAGCTGGTCACGGTCGACCGGCAGGTCGGTCCATTCGTGGACCTTTTCCGCGATCCAGGCGAGCTGCAGCAGCGGTGAGTCGACCAGCCCGTAGCCAATGGTCTGCGGTCGGCTGTTCTGGATCGCGAGGTAGCCGGAACCTTCCTTCTTGAACGCATCCATCCGGTCCAGGATTGTCTTGTCGACCGGATCGTTCTGGTCAAGCCGGTCGGCCATGCCAGGGAGGAAGGTGGCGACATTTGCGGCGGTCAGCGGATCGGTCACCACGTGAACGCCGATCACATGTCCGCCGTCGAGGCCGGCGACCGTGGCGGACACGCCGGCGCCGACGTCGCCGCCGTGCACGCCGTACCGCTCGTAACCGAGCCGGCGCATCAGCTCAACCCAGGCGCGCGCAGTGCGACCCATCGCCCAGCCGGTCTCGGCCAGCGGGGTCGAGAAGGCATACCCGGGCAGGGACGGCGCGACGACGTGGAAGGCCTGGCCCATGACCGGATTGACCAGCGGCTCCATCAGGTGCAGGAACTCGGCGACGGAACTTGGGAAGCCGTGCGTGATCAGCAGCGGCTTCGCGTCGGCCTGGTCGGACTTGATGTGCAGGAAGTGAATGCGCTGGCCGTCGATCTCGGTAGTGAACTGGGGATACTGGTTGAGCTGCGCCTCCTGGGCGCGCCAGTCGTACCGGGTGCGCCAGTACTCGGCGAGCTCCTCGAGATAACCGAGCGGAACGCCGCGGGACCATTCCACACCGGGCAGCTCACCAGGCCAGCGGGCGTTGGCCAGCCGGTTGTGCAGATAGTCGAGGTCCGCCTGGGGAATCCCGATGCGGAATGGCCGGATCTGGTCGCTCATGGCGCTTCTCCTTGACACGGGGCGGCAAGACGCTGACGGCCTTTCTCATGACGGTCGGTCAGAAACTCGTGACTCACGGAGACGGCTAGTGACAATAACGGAAAGATTCTTTCCCAAACACCGGACACGATCAGGAATGTTGGGAACGCGGATCCTGCGCCTGCTCTCCCTGCTGCAGACCCAGCGCGTCTGGACGGCCGCCGGCTCGCAATCCGGGCTTCGGGGACTGCGACGAGCTGACGGGCCCCGTGGGTGCCGTCGTCACTCGATCCCAATCCCGCTCTGCTTCGCAAAGATCTGGCGTCCATCACTCAGGCGTACCCATGCCTGCAGGTGGCGATGGTCCAGACCAGCCCGCTGACAGGCGTCCTGCACCTTGTCGATCTCAACAAACCATGCTCCTGCGGCACCATCCGGCAGGATTGCGAACGGCAATGGAGACGACCAGGGCAACTGATAGAGCACGGTCATGTCGTTCCCGTCGGGCATTCGCAGACCCCACGACGTAACGGTCGTCGGTCCCCGGCCCTTGTTCGTGGCTGCGACTTGCACGTGCGGCGCGCCGACCTGCCCTCTGTAGACGGGCAGCGATTGGTTGGCTGTCACATGGACAACGGATCCCATGTGGCGCCATGTCCAGATCTGCCAGCCGAGCGACAGGACGCTGAGGACGAGGGCAGCGATAGCGATCCAAAAGATGGCGACCTCGGGGCCGTCCCAAGACTCGAACATGGCGGGGGACGGTACACCTCACGCTTTCCATCGTGCGATCACGTGTTCGACGATGGGGAATGGACTGCGACCGTCAGTCGGCGCGTCTACGGGTTGGTGTCCAAGTGCAACTTGAACTCCGTCCGGTATGGCACTCCGCGTGCACGACGGCTAGCGTGCTCGCGCAGGTTGTAGTGGGGGGCGCCGTTGTCGGCCGATAGCGCAGGAGACGATGTTGCCGTAGCCGGGGTGCGTGTCCTCGTTACGGGGGCGGCGGGCTTTATCGGATCCGCCCTGTGTCGCGCATTGGTCTCGTCTGGCTACGAGGTGCACGGTACGTCGCGAGCCCCTCGAGAAGGCGCCAAGGTTTGCTGGTGGCAGGTCGACCTCTCCGAGCCCGACGCCATCAGGCAGGTCATGCGAACGGTCGGACCGTCAATCGTCTTCCATCTCGCCAGCCACGTCAGTGGTGACAGAGCCCTCAGCACCGTTCTGCCGACGGCGCGCGACAACCTGGTCGCGACCGTCAACCTGCTGACCGCGGCATGTGAGGCGGACGGGCCGCGCGTAGTGATGGCGGGTTCGATGGAGGAGGTCGACCCGGAAGACCCGACCGCAGCGCCTGGGTCTCCGTACGCGGCCGCCAAGACCGCGGCCGGAACGTATGCCCGCTTGTTTCACGCCCTTTACGGGCTCCCGGTCGTATACCTGCGCCTCTTCATGGTGTACGGGCCTGGGCAACGGGACATCACAAAGCTGATCCCGTATGTGACGACCAAGCTGCTCCGCGGTGAACGACCACTGTTGACCAGCGGCACGCGCGAGATCGACTGGGTCTACGTCGACGATGTGGTCGCGGCATTCATTGCCGCCGCCCGAGCGCCCGGCGTGGTCGGCGAGATCGTCGATGTCGGCTCCGGTCGGCTGATCACCATTCGTTCCCTCGTCGACCGGCTGACACGTCTCGTCGGCGCGCAGGTGGACCCGGTGTTCGGAGCCTTGGGCGATCGGCCGCGCGAGGTCCGCCGCGTGGCCGACGTTGGTCGTACGGAGACCCTCATAGGATGGCGACCCCGAACTCAGCTGGACACCGGTCTCCAGCGGACCATCCGGTGGTTTGCCGAGCGCGAGGACGCGTCTCGTAGGGCCCTTGACTGAACCCGCACCGGTGCTCACCGTGGGCACCCGGTCCAAAACGATGAGCCCACGGCCGGTCACGCTTCGTCCGCGTGTCTCGACTTGACGATCACGGCGTGGGCGCCGTAGTCGGGCAGCACGGTGTATGCCGCCTCGGTCTCCCGCGTGAACTGGTGCACCGCCTCCCGTACGCCCTTGGTGTGGGCGTTGTTGTAATCGTTCACGAGCAGATATCCACCAGCAGCCAGGCGCGGATAGAACCACCGCAGACCGGCGTAGGTGGGCTGGTAGAGGCCGACGTCGACATTGACCAAGCAGAATGTTTCGCCCTCGCAGCCCATGGCCGAGTCCGGGAACCATCCGACGCGAAACTCCGCCTTCTCCGGGTACGGCAACCGGGACCGGACCTCCTCCACCGTGACCTCGGTCACCCCGTACGGCACCCCGGAGCGGCCACGAGTGGTCTCGGCTGCAAGGTCCCTGGCATCGAAGCCCGCGAAGGTGTCGAACAGGTAAATGGTTCGCTCGGGGAAGTAGTGGTTGAGCATCGCGGCGAACGTCCCGACGCCCACACCGAGCTCAGCCACGGCACCGTCCACGCCCCAGTCCGCGATCTCCCGCCTGAGAAGGTCGACCGTGGCAAACCTCACCATGTCCCGACTCTTGCCCCAGTCAGGGCCGCCAAGGAATGCGCGGTGGTCGAAGCGACTGTCTGGGTGGTACATGCCGCGAACCAGGAAGTAGTTCCAGCGGTCGGCCACCAGCAGCAGGATGCCTTGCAGCACACCACGCACGGCGTGTTTCACTGCGGCAAACGGATACCGTGCCTGCGTCGTACGAGCATGCCGAACTCTGAAGGCCGCCTGCCCACCGCGCATCAGTGCACTCCTCGGGCGTCGATAGCCGGACCAGAAGTCTGGCACGTCCACGGACGGGTAGGTCACCGATCCGACGCAACGCCGCAGAAGATCCCAAGAGCAGCTGCCCACCCTCGCATGGACCGGTGGTGACCGCCGCGTCCCGGACCGACCCACCGACATCCCAGACCACGAGCCCACTACCTGTGAAGACGGTCCGCGCGACCATCTGGTCTCTTCTTGACCAGAGATCCGCACGGACCGCCTTCGGGTCAGTTACAGCTCGCGCTGGTCGAGTGCTGCGCTGGCTGCGACGAGGGCCACGGCGTAGCCCAGGAGCAATGCGGCCGCCGCGAGTGGGGCCAGCTGACCCGGAGTCGGCTGGGTGCTCAGTACCTCCCGCACGGCGCCGGTGGGGAGCCAGTTGACCAGATCGGGGTTGCCGGCCACGACCGGGATGACGGCCTCGACGACGAACGCCCAGATCAGCGCGGCGCCTACTGCCGCCGTTGTACTGCGCAGGACGGCTCCGATGGCCACGCCGAGAACCCCATACAGGGCGAGCACGAGGGGCATCACCAGAGCGACCTTGGGGACGCCGTGGGAGAAGGGCTCGATGGCCAGACCGTCGCGCGCGAGCATCGCACCGCCTGCCCCGGCGGCGACGATGTCCACCGCCACGCCGACGGCGAGGCCGATGACGGTCATCGCCGCCAGCTTGGCCGCAAGCACCCGGAGCGGGCGCGGCTCGGCCAGGCGGGTGGTGTAGACGGTGCGGTGCCGGAACTCGCCGGCGGAGGCGAGCAAGCCGATCAGCAGAACGGCACCCCCGGCCAGCCAGCTCGGGGCCGCCAGCATGTCCGCGAGGCTCTCCGGGGCGAGAGGTGGCAGGTCTCCGCTGCCGGCCACGGCTCCGTAGAACACCGGAAGCGCCGCCGCGAATACCAGGACCACCCCGACGGTGACCGCCAGCATGCGTGTCGTGCGTACCTTGAGCAGTTCGGAGTAGATCAGCGATCTCATGTCAGTTCCTCCATGTCGTAGTGGGACGAGGCCGCCCCCACGGTGCGGGTCAGATCGAGGAAGATCTCCTCGAGAGAGGCGCCGTTGGTGCGCGCCAGCAACCCGGCCATCGGTTCGTGGGTGACGAGCCGGCCGCCGGCGATGATCACGACGTCGTCGATGGTCTGGGCGAGCTCGGCCAACAGGTGGCTCGAGACGAAGACCGTGCGGCCCTCGGACGCGAGCTCCCTGATCAGGCCGCGCAGCCAGTGCACGCCGTGCGGATCCAGGCCGTTGGCCGGCTCGTCGAGCACGATCGTTCCGGGATCGCCGAGCAGCGCCGCGGCCAGCGCCAGACGCTGACGCATGCCCATGGAGTAGCCGCCAACCCGGCGACGAGCTGCATCGCTCAGGCCGACGAGGGCGAGCACCTGGTCGACGCGGCGGTCAGGGATCTGCGCAACTCGCGCGAGCACTCGCAGCGCGTTGCGTCCACTGCGTCTGGGATGGAAGACGTTGGCGTCGACCATTGCGCCGATCGACCGCAACGGGTCCCGGAGCTCGGCGTACACCTTGCCGTCGATTGTGGCGGTGCCCGAGTCGGGCCGGGTGAGCCCGAGCAGCATCCGCATCGTGGTGGACTTGCCGGCGCCGTTGGCGCCGACGAAGCCGGTGACCCGGCCAGGCGCCGGGGAAAAGGTGAGATCCTCCACGGCCATGACCGACCCGTAGCGCTTGGTCAGCCCGTTCAGCTCGATTTGCACGATGTCCTCCCTGGTCGGAATGGCCGCGATCTCGCGGCTCTCCTCGAAGTTATGGACCACGGGCACCCGGGTCGTCGGCCGCGGGATCGCACTTCGGCGTACGGCTCGGGGTGACGTCGTACGCCTCGAGATGTACGGCGGGACGTGCCGCTCAGCGGGCGCCGGGCACGACCAGGCCGGCCTCGTAGGCCGCCACGACGAGCTGCGCCCGGTCGCGGAGTCCGAGCTTGGTCAGAATGCGGCTCACATGCGTCTTCGCCGTCGCATGGCTGACCACGAGACGCTCGGCCAACTCGGCGTTGGACAACCCCTGTGCGACCAGGAGCAGCACTTCGACTTCGCGCTCGGTCAACGAGGTGAGCAGCTCGGCGCGAGGTCGACCGGCCGTGGGACGGCTGGCGAACTCCCGGACCAGGCGGGAGGTGACCGTCGGCGCGAGCAGTGACTCGCCGGCTGCGACCACCCGGATCGCCCGCACGATCTCCTCGGGGGTCGCGTCCTTGAGCAGAAATCCGCTCGCACCGGCGGACAGAGCAGCGTAGACGTGCTCATCGAGGTCGAACGTAGTCAGCACCAATACGCGAACCCGCTCTGTGGCGGGATCGGCCACGATGCGCCTGGTCGCCTCGATGCCGTCGAGTACCGGCATACGGATGTCCATCACCAGAACGTCGGGAGCTTCTCGTCGGGCGAACGCGACGGCCTGCTCCCCGTCGGACGCTTCGCCGACAACGTCGATGTCCGGGACCAGGCCGAGCTGGACACGCAGCCCGTCCCGCACCAGCGCCTGGTCGTCACAGATCCCCACCCGGATCACGAACGGGTCTCCTCGTGCCGCACGGGCAGTTCCGCCGACACCCGCCAACCTTCCGGCGTGCGACCGATCCAGGACTGACCGCCCGCAGCGGCCACACGAGTCCGAATGCCCTCCAAACCGAACCCACCGCTGTCGGCATGCCCGTCCGACGGCATGCCGCCGCTGGTCTCGACGGCCACATGCAGGGTCTGGTCAGATCCGCCGACGCGGACGGTGACGACCGCGCCCGGCGCATGCTTGACCGCGTTGGTCAGTGCCTCCTGCACCACGCGATAGGCACAGAGCTGGACCGCCGGCGGCACGTCGAGGACGTCACCGGTCGTCTCCGAGGTCACCGCCACACCGCCGAGCCGGACGTTGTCCACGAGCACGGCAAGGTCGGCCAGGCCGGGAGTGGGCGCGTTGTCCGCGCCCGCGTCGGCATCGCCCGTTCGAGCGTCGCCGATGGTGCGGAGCACGCCGAGCATCTGGCGCATCTCACGCAGCGCCGTACGGCTGCTCGACTCGACGGCGGACAAGGCCTTGCGGGCCGTCGCCGTGTCGCCCGTATCGAGGGCCATCCGCGCTGCGCTCGACTGCACCGTGACGGCGCTCAGACCATGACCTACCAGGTCGTGCAGGTCGCGGGCGAGGCGCAGCCGTTCCTCTGACGCTGCCCCCTGACGGACAGCCTCGAGGCGCCCGCGCTCACTGCGCACCAGCACCGCGAGAAGCGTCACCACGACCGTGGCCGAGACCAGAACGACGGATAGGCCGCTGCCCGGGCTGATCAGCTCGCCGACGACCACCAGCACAACGGTCGCGGCTGCGGCTACCATCGCCGCGGTGATGGACCGTCGACGTTCGACGCCCGAGGTCGCGAGTGACCAGATCACCACCCAGGCCGCAAACGGCGGCGCGAGCCCGACGATCACGACATATCCGGCATAGCAGGCCAGCACGACTGTCGCGACTGCGAACGGGCGTCGCCGCCGCCACGCCACCGGCAGTCCCTGACCAAGCGCCAACGGCATTGCCAGCTGCTCCCGCCAGGCCGCGATCTCGACGGGCTGCCCAGCCTGCGGAGCGAGCATTTGCAGCACGACCAGCAGAGCAGCCAACGCCCAGTCGGCGCCGCCGGGCAGCTGGCGGCGGATGGACCTGCCCCGCGCAACTGCTCCGGGCGGATCACCACCGGGGCTCACCAGGCCATCGTGGCCCACGAGACGTGCCAGGGCGAGAGCACCGATGAGCGGTTGCGATGGATCACGGTCCAGGCGAGGACCGGCAGGATAAGGCCGTAGGTGATGCCGCGAAGCCATGCGAACGTGACGTGCCCCAATCCAGGAGGTGCACCAAATGAGTACCGACGTGATTGCGGCGGAGACTGGGATGCTCATCCGCAGGCCGGTAGCCGCAGTGTTCGAGGCGCTGATCGATCCGGACGTCACAACCAAGTTCTGGTTCACGCAAAGCAGCGGAATGCTCGAAGCCGGTACCCGCGTCCGATGGCAGTGGGAGATGTATGCCCACACCGCCGACGTCGACGTCGACGTGGTCGAGGAGAACGAGCGGATCGTGATGAGGTGGCCCGCCTACGAGGGCGATGCTCAAACCACGGTCGAGTGGATGTTCACAGCGCGCCCCGACAACACCACCTTCGTAACCGTCACCAACACCGGCTTCACGGGCGATCAGACCGCGATCGCCAGGCAAGCGATCGGCGCAACCGAAGGCTTCACGTTGGTCCTCTCCGGAATGAAGGCATGGCTCGAGCGGGAGATCGAGCTCAATCTCATCCGCGACCGCTTCCCGGAGCGCATCAGGCATTGATCGCGGCACGCGATCGGGACGTGGGAATGGGGCCAGATCGAGTACCGACGGCGACGACGGGGCAGGGCCTGGGAGGCAATGCGGGGCGATCTGGCCAGTCACTCCGTGCATCAAGCAAGTTCGGCTTGGAGCGTCTCGGTCACGGGACGGCGGCCGCCGAGGCGGGCGGGAACAGCGGTGAGCGCCGCCACCACGAGCACGGTTGCCAGCACCACGGCGAGCAGCTGCCAGAGCGACGGAAGCGTGGCCCTGTCGCTGTCGCCGCCGGTG
>DAIUDS010000035.1:0-16102 GCA_036845485.1 Jiangellaceae bacterium | reverse complement strand
CGACGCCGCCGCCTATGTTGTAGACGCTGCCGGGTTCGCCGCGTTCGAGGGCGGTCTGGATGCCGCGGCAGTGGTCGTCGACGTGCAGCCAGTCCCGGACGTTCAGCCCGTCGCCGTACAGCGGCACCGAGAGACCATCGATCAAGTTGGTGACGAACAGCGGGATGACCTTCTCGGGAAACTGGTATGGCCCGTAGTTGTTCGAACAGCGCGTCACGATGATCGGCAGGCCATGGGTGCGATAGTAGGCGCGGGCGAACAGATCGCCGGAGGCCTTCGCCGCGGAGTAGGGCGAGTTCGGCTCCAGCGCGCTGGCTTCGGTCCAACTGCCCTGGTCGATCGACCCGTAGACCTCGTCGGTCGAGACTTGCACGTAGCGGGTAGTGCCGTGGCGCAGTGCGGCATCCAGCAGCCGCTGCGTTCCGACGATGTTCGTCGTGACGAAAGCGTCCGCCGCCTCGATCGAGCGGTCGACATGGCTCTCGGCGGCGAAGTTCAGAATGACGTCGTGACCCGGCACGAGATCGTCGAGGAGCGCATTGTCGGCGATATCACCCCGGACGAACTGATAGCGCGGCGAGGTTACGACCGGCTCCAGGTTGTCGAGGTTGCCCGAGTATGTCAGCTTGTCCAGCACGGTCACCTCGGCGTCCGTGAAGGCTGGATACCGGCCCCCTAGCAGGCAGCGGACGTAATGGGAGCCGATGAATCCTGCCGCTCCGGTGACGAGGAGGCGCACGAATGTCCTTTCGGGGATCTGTGGAGCGTCACGGGAGGGTGACGACAGAATGGTCGCCCAGCATCAGGCGATGGGCCCGAGGCTGCCGGTCGGAGATTCCAACCGTGACGGATTTGCCAAGGAGAGAATCCTCGATCCGGCCAACGCCGCTGACTGCGCAATCCTCCAGAACGATGGAGTGCTCGATCTCGGTCTGAATGATCCGGCAGCCGTGATAGACCGAGGTGAACGGGCCGATGTAGGAGTCGATGACCTGGGTATCGCGCCCGATGATCGCCGGCCCGCGCACGGTGCTCCGCACGATGCTGGCGCCCTCCTGCACGACCACTCGGCCGACGACGTGGCTGTGCTCGTCGACCGTGCCGGAATTAGTGGGCTCGACGCTTTCGAGGACCTTGCGGTTGCATTCGAGCAGGTCCTGCAGGCGACCGGTGTCCTTCCAGTAGCCGGTGACCATGTGGCTGCGGACCTCATACCCCGAACGGATGAGCCATTCGATCGCGTCGGTGATCTCGAGTTCGCCCCGGGCCGATGGCTCGATCGCCCGGACCGCATCGTGGATGCTCGATCGGAACATGTAGACACCCACAAGTGCGAGGTTGCTCGGAGGGTCGGCCGGCTTCTCCAGCAGCCTGACGACCCTTCCCTGGTCGTCAAGCACGGCCACGCCGTAGAACTGCGGCTCGGCAACCTCTGTGAGCAAGATCTGCGCCGCTGCTGACGAAGACTCGAAGCCAACGACGAGCTCCGTGATTCCGCTAAGCAGGAAGTTGTCGCCGAGGAACATACAGAAGTCGTCCCCGGCGAGGAAGTCGTGCGAAATCAACACCGTGTGCGCGAGCCCGAGTGGCGCATCTTGCGGTATGTATGTGGCCTTGATTCCGAGCTCAGAACCGTCGCCGACCGCCGCCATCACCTCGTCGCGGGTGTCGCCGACGATGATGCCGACGTCGGTGATGCCCGCGTCCCGGAGCTGCTCCAGCCCATAGAAGAGAACGGGCTTGTTGGCGACGGGAATGAGCTGCTTCGCCGACGTATGGGTAATCGGCCGGAGCCGGGTTCCGGCGCCCCCGGCGAGGACAAGTGCTTTCACAGGGGGGCATCCTAAGGCTTATGAAGGTGTCGGTCGTCATCCCGTGCTACCGCTCCAGGGCCATGCTCCCGGAGCTCGTCGAACGGCTGCACAAGGTCTTGGAGGCGGCGGCCGACGGGTTGGTGGACGACTACGAGGTCATCCTCGTCGTGGACGGCAGCCCCGACGACACCTACGCGGTCGCACGGGAGCTGGAGCTGGCGTCCACCAAGGTCAGGGCGGTTCTCCTACGTCGGAACTACGGCCAGCACAACGCCCTGCTGGCGGGCATCGCGCGCGCGCAGCACGACATCATCGTCACGATGGACGACGATCTACAGCATCGTCCCGAGGAGCTGCCCAGACTGCTCGAGCCGCTGTCCGATCCGTTGGTGGACCTGGTGTACGGCGTCGCCATCGAGGAAGAGCACGGGATCGCGCGCTCGTTCGCTTCACGGACGGTCAAGAGCGCACTGGCATGGGCGGGCGTTGACAACGCCAGGGATGTCAGCGCGCTGCGGGCGTTCCGCGCCGACCTCAGGGAGGGGTTCTCACACATCGCAGATGCCTTTGCCTCGGTCGACGTGGTGTTGTCGTGGACGACGAGCGGTGTGCGGCGGGTACACGTGGCGATGGATTCACGCACCGTGGGCCGATCCGCGTACAGCCTCCCAAGGCTGTTCAAGCACGCGGTGACCATGGTGACGGGCTACAGCACGGTGCCCTTGCGATTCGTCACCTGGCTCGGCGTGGCCTGCGGCGTGGTCGGCCTCGCTCTGTTGGCGTTCGTGCTCTACGCCTTCATCACCGGCTCGACCACGGTCGCCGGGTTCACCACGCTGGCATCCATGATTGCGCTGTTCTCCGGAGCTCAGATGATCTCGCTCGGGATCCTGGGTGAATACATCGGCCGGATGCACTTTCGCGGCATGCAGCGACCGACGTACCTCGTGCGGGTCGATGGCCGCGGCGACGGTCCGCGTGCCGGCCTGTCCTCCGGTGCACAGCCTGCGGCCAACGTCTACGAAGACCCCGACTCGGTGGCCGCCGAGCTGCGTCACGAACATTGAGAGCTCGAGGTCACCTACCGTCGACAGCCATTTGGTAACCGCGGTGAGGGATTGTCTGGACGGGTCGTAGTCCAGATGCTGATCGTTCCGTCGTGAGTGGCCTCTGCATCGGGGAGCCGGGCATCCGCGTCGCAGGGCACCCCGTACTCATGGCCGGGCGCGACGACGGCCCCGGGCCCGGGCTGTTCCTCGGCGCACAGTCCCCGGCGAACGTTCACGGGACCCTGACTCGGTCGCGGCCGAGCTCCGTCACCGCCAGTGGAGCTACAGCGCCTTCGTGGCCACCACGATCACTGAAGAGCCGAACGGCAGGTTCATGCGCCCGATCAGGGCCCGATCTATGCGGGACAATCCCATCAGCACCCGCTCGACGGCGGGTGACACCTGGGGAAGGGTCGGCTCTGCGGGTTCGCCCCGCGAGTGACTGTCCCGCGTGATGGCTTGGCGCAGCCGCGAACTCAACCGATCCAGAGCGAAGAACGGGAACACCGACATGAAGGCGTAGGTCGACCGTTCGACCGTCAGGCCCGCTGCCTCGACCGCGCGCACGATCCGTGACCGCGTGTAGCGACGGTGATGGCCGCTCAGCTCGTCGAAGCGCGTCCATGCCCACTGGTAGGCCGGAACGGAAATGAACAACCGTCCAGCTGGGACCAGGACGCGGCACAGCTCGGCCACAACGCTCGCCTCTGGCTCGCAGTGTTCGACGACGTCGAACGCGGCAACGACGTCGAATGTCGCGTCAGCGAACGGCAAGGCCATTGCGGAGCCGCAGACGCCACCGGCACCAAGACCGCTGGGATCGACGTCGAGGGCGACCTGTCTGCCTCGTCCGCGTAGCCAGTCGACGCTCGGTCCGTCGGCGCTGCCGACGTCGAGGACGAGTCGCGGCTCCTGGACAAAACCGTTCAAGACAGTGTGCAAGAGTTCGGCACGAGCGCGGTACCACCAGTAGTCCGGCTGCGCGATCGATGCCGATCGGGCTGGTCGCGTGACGCCCATCGACGAAACCATAGTGGCAACGTGCGGACCGGATTTTCGTGGCAGGCGGTGGTGTCACGCTGCGAGTGACTTGATTGTGGGGCCAGCATGCGGTCTGTCCGACAACGTCCGGCGCGCGTAGGTGCGTGTGGTTCGGACAACATGATGGACACAGATGATCAGTAGTGGGAAGCGCAGAGGCGTCGGCCTCGCGCGCTGTGGGTGGAGGGAAGTCTCGCTTACCTCATCGCTCGGTGGTAGGCACGAACCAGTGCAGGGATTCGGGGTTGCGCAGGGCGTCGCGGCTGACAGCCTGCCCGGGTGGGGTGCCGGTGAGGATCTTCTTCACCGGCACCTCGCACTTCTTGCCGTTCAGCGTGCGGGGGACCTCGTCGATGACCACGAACCGGTCCGGCACGTGGCGCGGTGACAGGTCGCTACGCAGTGCCCGTCTGAGCTTCGGTTCGACGTCGGCCAGCGCTGCCCCCGGGCTCAGCACGAGGAAGCACAGCAGCTCGCCGTCGCTCCGCTCCGCACCCGATGTGTCGATGACCAGCGAGTCGGCGACTTCCGGGAAGGCTTCGACGACCCGGTAGAACTCCGACGTGCCCATCCGAACGCCGCCTCGGTTCAGCGTCGAGTCGCTGCGGCCGTAGATCACCGCCGATCCCCGAGGGGTGATACGGATCCAGTCACCGTGCCGCCATACCCCGGGGAAGTGCTCGAAGTACGCCTCGCGCATGCGCCCACCGGTCGGGTCGTTCCAGAAGTACACGGGCATCGACGGCATGGGCCCGGTCAGAACAAGCTCGCCGACCTCGCCGACGACCTCGCGGCCGGCCTCGTCGTATGCCGCCACCGGCGCGCCGAGCATGCGGCAGGAGAGCTCGCCGAGCCAGACGGGGACGTCGGGTGCCGCACCCACGAATGCCGTGCACAGGTCGGTTCCGCCCGACACGCTGGCGATCTGGACGTCGGAGCCGAGCTCGTCGGCGATCCACCGAAAGCCCTCGGGCGTCAGTGGGGCGCCGGTCGAGCCGACCGCTCGCAGCGCCGAGAGGTCGTGCGTCGAGGCCGGGTGCAGCCCGTCCTTGAGACAGGACTGGATGTACGGCGCCGAGGTGCCGAAGTACGTGACGCCCTCGTCAGCAGCCAGCCGCCACAGGGCACCCAGGTCAGGGTGAGCGGGGCTGCCGTCGTACAGCACGATGGTCGCCCCTACGACCAGCCCGGAGCCGAGGAGGTTCCACATCATCCAGCCGGTCGTGGTGTACCAGAAGAACCGCTCGCCCGGACCGAGGTCGCTGTGCAGCGCCAAGGCCTTGAGGTGCTCGAGGGTGATACCGCCGTGTCCTTGCACGATCCCCTTGGGCAGCCCGGTCGTTCCGGACGAGTAGAGCACCCAGAGCGGGTGGTCGAACGGCACGGGCTCGAACGACGCGTCGGCACCTTTGTGGCGCGCGAGGAGGTCATCCCAATGGACACGCCGGTGCGAACCGCCGGGCTTCGTCTCGTCAAGGCCCATGTACGGGATGACGACGGTGGCACGCAGACTCGGCATCCGGGTCTGCAGCGCCTCGACCGCTTCCCGGACGTCGAACATGCGGCCGTTGTAGACATATCCGTCCACGGTCACGAACACGGTCGGCTCGATCTGGACGAACCGGTCCGCGACCGCCTGGACGCCGAAGTCCGGCGAGCACGACGACCAGATCGCGCCCAGGCTCGCGGCGGCCAGGAACGCGACGAGGGCGTGCGGGGAGTTGGGCACCAGCCCAACGACCCGGTCGCCACGCCGAACGCCGAGCTCGATGAGGCCGGCGCGCGCCGCGGCGACCTGTGCCCGCAGGTCGCCGTAGGTGAGCCGGTCGGACAGTCCGTCCTCGCGGCGGAACACGACGGCCAGGTCTTCGTCGGCCTTGCCGTCGCCTGAACGCAAGGCATGTTCGGCGTAGTTGAGCGTGGCGCCGGTGAACCATTCCGCGCCCGGCATGACACGGTCGGCCAGCACGCCGGTCGGGCGCGAGTGGAGGGCGACGTCGAAGAACTCGGCGATCGCACCCCAGAAGGCCTCGGGTTCGTCGACCGACCAGCGCCACAGCGCGTGGTAGTCGGAGAACCGGAGGTCACGCGAGGTCGTCAACCAGCGACGAAATGCGACCATCTGGCTGCGCTCGACGACGGCAGGGTCAGGCCGCCACAGGACGTCGGGCGTGCTGGTCACGATGAGTGCTCCTGCCTCTGGCTGACGACACTGTAATGATCCGGTGGGGTTGCTCAGGCGGCGACCGCCGTGATCCGCTCGGCGGCCATCCGCCCCTTCCGGCCGGCCGCCTTCTCGTGGCGAACGAGGACGGAGGAGCCACCGACCGTGAGTGGTACCAGCAGGCCGTCGCACATGCCGGCGCGCAGGTCCTCGGTGGGAACGAGCAGCCGGGACCCCGGCCGGACACCCAGCTGAGCCGCGCGGTCACCAGCATGAGCCACGAGTCCACCGAGCGTCTGAGCCACACCGCTCCCGTCCAGTCCCGGTTCCGCCGGATCCGGGGCCGAGTAAGTCATCTGATCCGGGTACGACGGCACCTCGAGCGCGAAGTCGAGGACCCCGGGCGGCAGCGGCTCGGTGAACCGGGCGCCGAGCGGCTTCAGCGACAGGGCCACGACCTGGGCCGCCGCCCCCACCCCATCGGAGAGTGTGTCAGGCCCGGTCACCGCCACGTCGACCCGGTCCGTCCCTCCCAGCACCGCACAAGCGCCGACCGCCCAGCAGGCCATTCCCCACACCCCCGACTGCCAGTGCGCAGGCAGCATCAAGGCCACGCGGCCGCCCGCCTCGACGGCGAGCCCGTCGCGCAACAGGCCGGCCGTCTTGGCCACCCAGTTGTCGAATGTCGCCACGGACAGCTCGACCCGTTCGCCGGTCTCGTCGTCGTAGTACGTGATCAGCGGGCGGGAGCGGTCGCGGCGCAGCTCGGCCAGCAGCAGGTCGTACGGCGTCGTCATGCAGCCAAGTCAACCGTGGTCGTCCACCAGGGCATCCGACGCGGCGTGCCTTAGGCTCCTGCGGCCATGGAGGCGATCGTATTGGTCGGCGGACTGGGGACCCGGCTCCGTCCGCTGACGGACCGATTGCCGAAGCCCATGCTTCCGGTCGCCGGCGTGCCCCTGGTCGTGCATCAGATCGCCCGCGCACGCGAAGCGGGCGTCGACCATGTCGTGCTGGCGACGTCCTACCGGGCCGACATCCTCGCCGACGCGCTGGGCGACGGGACGCGGCTCGGCCTGCGCATCGACTACGCCGTCGAGGAGGAGCCGCTGGGAACCGGTGGAGCGATCCGGAACGCCGCCACACACCTCCGGAGCGGGCCCGAGGACGCCGTCCTCGTCTTCAACGGCGACGTCATCGACGGCCACGACATCCGGGCGCAGATGGCGGCTCACGTCGGCGCTGGCGCCGATGCGACTCTCTACCTGACCACGGTCGACGATGCGCGGGCGTACGGATGCGTGCCGACCGATGACGCCGGACGGGTGACCGCCTTCCTGGAGAAGATGCCCGAGCCCGTGACCGACCAGATCAACGCCGGTTGCTACGTGTTCCGGCGGTCGGTCATCGACCTGATCCCCACCGGCCGGCCGGTGAGCGTCGAGCGTGAGACCTTCCCCGGACTGCTCGACGGGGGAGCGGAGCTGCTCGGGATCGTCGACCACGCGTACTGGCGTGACCTCGGGACGCCCGAGTCCTACGTCCAGGGTTGCGCGGACGTGGTCCTGGGACTCGTCGACGCTCCGGCCCGGCCGGGCCCGGCCGGAGAGGCGCTGGTTCTCGAGGGCACGGACGTCGCAGCGGACGCCAAGCTCACCGGCGGAACGTGCGTCGGGTCGGGTGCGGTGGTCGGAGCGGGTGCCGTGGTCGAGGGTTCGGTCCTCCTGGACGGCGCGAGCCTCGGCGCCGGTGCCGTCGTACGGACCAGCGCCGTCGGCCGTGGGGCCAGCGTCGGCGCCGGTGCCGTCCTCGAGGCCGTCATCGTCGCCGACGGTGTGGACGTGCAGGCCGCCGCCCGCCCCGACCCGGGCTCGCGCCTGCGCTGAGCGGCGGTCAGACGCCGAAGGGCTCCGGTGAGTCGCTGAACGGGTGCTCGGTCAGGAAGTCGCGCACAACCTCCCCGGACAGGTCGCCGCAGAGCTGCTTGAACCCCTGCTCGGCACCCCAGTGCGTCAGCGCGTACGACTTGCCCTCGGGGAACTCGCCGCGTGCCGTGTCCCAGGGCGCGATCAGGAACTTGCCGCCGACGTCCTCGGCCAGCTCACTGTCCTCGGCGGTGACCTTGGTGGCCAGTTCGCGCATCGTCGACTCCTGGTCGTCGAGGACGGCAGGGGCGTACCAGAGGATCGTGTACCCGTGCTCGAGGTTGTGGACGAGCCGCTCGATCTCTGGCCGGTCGGACTCGGTGTAGAACTTGCGGTTGAACGACGCCGGCACGGCGTAGTGCGGGCCTGACGTGGGCGGTGCGGACGCGTACTCGATCACCTCCCCGTCGGTCCGGTGGTCGAGCGTCCCCGTGACCTCCTCTTCGACGACCGCGTCGCATGACGCGTCCGACGCTGCGACGCCGAAGTCGGACCAGTCGCGTCGGCCCGGGTCGTCCAGCCAGTTGCTGACCAGCGGCACGGCGGCCGCTGTCACCAGCCCGAGCGCGACCAGGACCGCGACACCGACGACGATCCTGGTACGCCGCCGCTCGGCTGCCTGCTGCTCGCGGCGCAGGGCGTCGAGCTTCTCGCGCCGGGCGGTCTCCGGCTTCTTGGCGGGCTTCTGTTTGTTCTTCGCCACGGCAGCGCTTCACTCTCCGTCGTCGGTCCGGTCGAGGAATTCTACGGACGGCAGGCCAGGATGGTTCCGTGCAGGCGCTCGAACGGGTCTGGAAGCCGCCGTGGCCGGTCGACGTCGTCGCCACCCTTGACGTGCACAGGCGAGGCCGGAACGACCCCGCACATCGGATCATGCCGGACGGGACGGTGTGGCGCACGTGTCGCACTCCCGACGGACCCGCGACTCTGCGCGTCGCTGCCTCCTCCGGCGACGCACAGGTCACCGCGGCCGCCTGGGGACCGGGTGCCGGCCGGGTGCTGGAAGCGCTGCCCGACTGGCTCGGCGCCGAGGACGACCAGGGCGGGTTCCAACCCTCGCACCCGTTGCTCGCCCGGGCTCGTCGCCAGCACGCCGGCATGCGGGTCGGGAAGACCGGCATGGTCATGGAGGCATTGGTGCCTGCAGTGCTGGAGCAGAAGGTCACGGGTCCGGAGGCGCGGCGAGGATGGCGGTCCCTGCTGTGGCGCTTCGGCGACCCGGCGCCCGGTCCGGCCCCGGCCGGCATGCGGGTCGTGCCGTCGCCACGGCGGTGGGCCACGATTCCGTCCTGGGACTGGCACCGCACGGGCGTCGGACCCGATCGCGCCGGGACGATCGTGCGCGCCGCGCCGTTGGCGTCCCGGCTGGAGCAGGTCGTCGGGCTGCCGGCCGGTGATGCCGAGCGACGGTTGCGCGCCGTTCCCGGAATCGGTGCCTGGACCGCTGCGGAGGTATGCCAGCGGGCGCTCGGTGACCCCGACGCCGTGTCCGTCGGCGACTACAACCTGCCCCGCCTGGTCGCGTACTCGCTGGCGGGTGAGGCGCGCGCCGACGATGCCCGGATGCTCGAGCTGCTCGAGCCGTACGCCGGCCACAGGCACCGGGTCTGCATGCTGCTGGCGCGGGTCGGAGCGATGCCGCCCCGCCGTGGCCCGCGCGCGCCCGTCCGCGACTATCGCGCCTTCTGACGGCTCCGGGGAACCCGGGCACCCGATTCAGCGGACCGCGATGAAGTGGGCCTCGTCCCGCGGCGGCCGCTCCCGCGGCGGAGCCGCAGCGTGACCCACTGCCACGGTTCCCATCGGCTGCCAGTCGTCGGGCAGGTCCAGCAGCGCACGCACGACGTCGGGGCAGAACAGCGTTGACGACACCCACGCCGATCCCAGATCCTCGGCGGCGAGCGCGACGAGGAGATTCTCGATGCCGGCTCCCATGGCCAGGTGGAACATCACCCGCTCCGCGCCAGTGCGCCTCGGGTCTGGATAGGTGTGAGCACCGCCGGTCGTGACCAGGCATGGGACGACGAGGTACGGCGCTCGGCGGAGCACGTCACCGCGTGCCGTCCGCCGGGCGATCGCCGCCTCGTCGAAGCCGTCACGTCGCAGGTCGGCGACCCAGGCCTCGAGCATGGCGTCCAGGAGGCGGATCCGGAGCGCCACAGACTCGACCAGGACGAACCTCCACGGCGTGGTGTGATGCGGCGCGGGAGCCGTCACTGCAGCGGAGACGGCTCTCCGGACCGCGGACGGGTCGACCGGCTCGCCGGTGAACTCCCGTACCGTCCGCCGAGCGAACACGGCGGCCCGCATCGCCTCCGGCGTGCCGAGGCGGAACCGGTCCTCCTCGGCCGGCCGTACCAGGGCCGCGACGCCGGGACCGTCTTCGGACGTCACCAGGTGACCGAGCCCGCGCACGACCGCGACCGGAACGCCGGCGAGCTTCCCGCGTACGAGCTCCGTCGCGGCGGCCAGCTCGTCGACGATGGCGACGACCGTCACCTCGAGCTCGTTCCCGTGTGCGTCGAGTCGGCCGCGCAGATCGTCGCGCACGACGACCCCCGCTGCTCCGACGGCGAAGTCCACGACACCGTCGCGCCACGGTCGGCCGGCCGTGTCGGTGAGGACGACGCCGACCTCGGCTCCCAGCCGCTCTCGCAACGAGCGCCGCATATCGCGAGCGGACGCATCGGGGTCGAGCGGTAGCAGTGCCACGCGCCCCGCCGGCATGTTCGACGCGTCCACACCGGCCGCGGCGAGCACGAACCCGTGCCGGGTCTGGGCGATCCGGGTCCGCCCCCGCGCGGTCGTCCACTCGGCCACGACCCGTGACGTCTCCGCGTCGATGGCGTCGTCGCGGGTCACGTCGGCCAGCACCCTGCCCTCCGCCTTGCTCACGACCTTGCTGGTGACGACGACGATGTCGCCGTCGCGCAGCACGTCGGCGGCTGTGGTCACCATGGCCGCGAGGTCGTCGCCGGCTGTGACTTCCGGGATGCCGTCGATCCCGAATACCTGGTAGGCGCTCACTGCCGCGACTGGGCCAGATCGAGGGCGGCACGGGCCATGCTGCCCGCCTTGTCGACGTCGCTCATCAGCAGCGGCACGGCCCGGCAGCGAACCCCCAGCGCTTCGACGGTCGGGACGGCATCGGCGTCGCTCGTGTCGACCAGCCAGCCGTCCAGCAGGTCCGCGTACAGGCCGGCGACGGCGGCGGCCGACGTCTCTACTCCGATGGCGGTCAGGCAGGCATCCGCCATTCCCCGGACGGGCGCGCCGCTGATGATCGGCGAGACACCGACGACCGGGGCCCCCGTCGTCGCCACAGCGTCGCGTACGCCGGCCACCGCCAGGATCGGGCCGATGCTGACGACCGGATTCGACGGCGGCAACAACACCACGTCTGCGGCCTGGATGGCCTCCAACACCCCGGGGGCCGGCCGAGCCGATTCGACACCGACGAGCACGATCCGCTCCGCCGGGATCTTGGCGTGCATGCGCACCCACCACTCCTGGAAGTGGACCGCACGGGGGCGCTCTCCCTCGTCGACGACGACGTGCGTCTCGACCCGGTCGTCGGTCATCGGCAACAGCCGGACATCTGGCTGCCACCGGTGACACAGCGCCTCGGTCACGGCCGAGAGCGGATAGCCGGCGCCGAGCATCTGGGTCCGGATCACGTGCGTGGCCAGGTCGCGGTCTCCGATCCCGAACCACTGCGGTTCCGCACCGTAGGCGCCGAGTTCGTCCTTGACGGCGTAGGTCTCGTCGGCGCGTCCCCAGCCCTGACCCTCGTGGATTCCGCCGCCCAACGTGTACATCACGGTGTCGAGGTCCGGACTGATGTGCAGCCCGTGCAGGGTGATGTCGTCGGCGGTGTTGCCGATGACGGTCACGTCCGAGTCCGGGACGGCGCGAAGCAGCCCGCGCAGGAACCGCGCCCCACCGATGCCGCCGGCGAGCGCAGTGATTCGCAGCACGTCGGCCGACGCTACACCGGGCTCATCCCGTGATCGGGGGGAGGACTCGCACCGTACTCTACGCATGATCACCGGCAGGAGTGACGCGGAACTGAATTCCGCCTAATAGCACGGTTCTGCTTGACGAGAACGTATTTCAGGCATGTAATTTCATCCGTGTCGTACAGTGCGTTGTCGTCGTGGGGGCGCATCGCGGGGGACGAGGGTCGAGGGAGGCGAGCCGTGGACGAGTGGGAAACCCTGCTCACGGGCGACGCCGAGGAGATGGGCTGGCAGGAGCGCGCCCTGTGCGCGCAGACGGACCCGGAGGCATTCTTCCCGGAGAAAGGCGGGTCCACCCGGGAGGCGAAAAAGGTGTGCGTCGGCTGTGAGGTGCGCTCGGAGTGCCTCGAGTACGCGCTGTTGCACGACGAGCGATTCGGCATCTGGGGCGGCCTGTCCGAGCGCGAGCGTCGCAAGCTCAAGAAGCGCGCGAGCTGACGGACGGTCCGCGACCGGCACTGGGCGAGCCCGCTCGTCGGTCGACCGCGTAGGGTGGGGCCGCTCGGCGCGCGGGGCTTCCGCACGCCGGCTCGCCGAATCCTGGATCAACTCGAGGCATGCCGACCGACCCGATCTCGCCGCCAGATCAGCGCGACGGCGCGCCTAGCGTCTACGACCACCCCGGTCTCGGGGCCGACTCGGCCCTCGACGCGTTCGTCGGGCCCTACGAACCGCCGGCCGTCGACTCCGCGGAACTGCTGGTCCACCACGTCACGGCGGTCCTGGTGGCCCATGACGGGCAGCGGTGGCTTCCACGTACGCTCGCGGCCGTCGCCGCGTCCGATCGCATCCCGGACCGGCTCGTCGCCGTCGACACGGGAAGCCGCGACGCCAGCGCACAACTCCTCGCCGACGCCCTCGGCGGCCACGCCGTCGTGAAGATGCCTTCCTCGACCGGTTTCGGCGCGGCGATCGAGGCAGGCCTCGACGTCGCGGAAAAACTGGCCTCGGCGCAGACGACATGGCAGGGTCAGGTCGATTGGGTATGGCTGCTGCACGACGACTGTGCGCCGGCTCCGGACGCCCTCCGGCGGCTGCTCGAGTGTGCCGTCCGGCGTCCGGACGCCGCCGTGATCGGGCCCAAGGTCCTGGGATGGCGTGACGAGCGGCAACTGCTCGAGGTCGGTGTCACCATGACCGGCGGCGGTCGCCGCCACACCGGCCTGGAGCGGCGGGAATACGACCAGGGCCAGCACGACACGACCCGGGAAGTGCTCGCCGTCGGCAGCGCCGGAGCGTTGGTCCGACGCGACGTGTGGGACGAGATCGGCGGATTCGACCCGAGGCTGCCGATCTTCCGCGACGACGTGGACTACGGCTGGCGGGTCAACCTGGCCGGTCATCCTGTGTTGGTACACCCGGAAGCCGTCGTCCGGCACGCGGAGGCGGCGGCGCACGGCCGCCGTCGGCTGGGCGCGACGCGCAAACGCTCGCACCTGGTCGACCGGCGCAACGCGCTGCACGTCCTGCTGGCGAACGCCCCGGCGGCGCGGTTCCCATTCGTCTTCCTCCGGGTGGTTCTCGGCGGACTGGCCCGGGCCGTGGGCTTCCTGTTCGGCAAGCAACCGGCGCTGGCCGCCGAGGAACTGCTCGCCGTCCTGTCCGTCGTCGGTCGGCCGGACCGGCTGTTCATGGCGCGCAGGGCCCGGGCTCGGTTCCGGCGGGTGGCCCAGGCCGATCTGCACCCGCTCTTCCCACCGCGCGGCCAACAGTTCAGGCACGCCGGAGAAACGGTCCTAGCCCTCGTCACCGGGAGCGGCAGCGGCTACGACCTCCCGGGACGCGGTCGCCCGGCCACCCAGGGAACGGACGACGACGAGGAACCGGCCGAGACGGAGTCCACCCTGATCCGAGCGTTGACCCGGCCCTGGGTCCTCCTGCTCGGCGGGCTGGTGCTGCTCACGCTGGTGGCCTCACGCGGGCTGATCGGCGGCGGCCGCCTGACCGGCGGCGCCCTGCTGCCCGCACCCGACGCCGCGGCCGATCTGTGGTCCACGTACACCCAGGCCTGGCACGGAGTGGGCCTCGGCAGTCCGACGCCGACGCCGCCCTACCTGGCGGTGGTCGCGACGCTCGGATCGGTGTTCCGCACCCCGTCGTTCGCCGTCGACGTCCTGCTCATCGGGTCGGTGCCGCTTGCCGGCCTCACCGCCTACCTCCTGCTACGCAAGATCGTCGAGTCGCGATGGCTGCGGATCTGGGCAGCCGCCACCTACGCGCTCCTTCCGGCCACCACCGGTGCGATCTCCGCCGGCCGGCTGGGCACCGCTGTCGCCGCCGTTCTCGCCCCCCTGATAGCGCTGGCCCTGGCCCGGACACTCGGCCCGCCGGGCAGCCCGGGGCCGTTCCGGGCCGCGTGGAGCGCCGGTCTGCTCCTTGCGGTGGCTACTGCATTCGTTCCACTCACGTGGGTGGTGGCACTGGTCGTCGGCCTGGTCGCGATCGCCACGGTCTACCGCGACCGAGGTTCGATCCTGCGGATCGCCGCGACCCTTGCCGTCGCACCCATCGTCCTGGCGCCGTGGACGGCTCACGTGTTGCGCGAGCCCGTGCTGTTGGTCACCGAGGCGGGTGTGCCCGGGCCCGGCCTCTCCGACTCCGCGTTGGCCCCGTGGGCCGTTCTGCTCCAGCATCCCGGCGGGCCGGGCTCAGCTCCGATCTGGCTCGGCATCGGGGTCGTGCTGGCCGGCTGGGCGGCGCTGTTCCGGACGGGCCGGCAGGTGCCGGTGCTCGCTGCCTGGACAGTCGCGGCGACGGCACTCGCGGCCGGGCTCGCGGTGTCCCGTCTGCCGGTGACCGGCCCCACCCTCGAGACGCCGGTTGCCGGCTGGCCGGGATTCGCGGCCGTGCTCATCGGTGGCGGCCTCGTCGTCGCAAGCGTCGTGGCGGCAGAGGGAGCATTTCAGCGCCTGTCCGGTGCCAGCTTCGGCTGGCGACAGCCGGTTGCCGTCGTCGTTGTGGCGCTGGCCGCCACCGTTCCGGTCGTCGGCGCGGGATGGTGGCTCGTCCGCGGTGCCGACGACCCGCTCGAGCGACGTGATCCCACCGTGTTGCCGGCCTACGTGGTGGACGAAGGTGCGCGTCCGGAACGGGTCAGGACGCTGGTGCTGAGCCGCGCCGACGACGGCCGGATCACCTATGCGCTGCTGCGCCGGTCCGGTCCCCGGCTCGGCGACGCCGAGGTCGGTCCGGCACCAGAGGCGAACGCCGCCCTGGACACCGTCGTCGGCGACCTGGTGTCCGACCGTGGTGGTGCGGACGCGACTGCGCTCGTGTCGTTCGCCGCCCGGTACGTGTACCTGCCTTCGCCCGCGGACGCGGCGCTCGTCGACATACTGGACACCGTTCCGGGTCTGGTCCGCGCCAGTGCGCCCGAGGGTGCTGCGATGTGGCGCGTCGACGGCAAGGTTGCCCGGGTCAGCGTCGTGGGCGGGGAGAGCGGGCTGGTGACCGTGCCCAGTGGCGAGGTCGGTGCGGCCGGAGTCATCCCGCCGGGCCCGGCTGACCGTCAGCTCGTCCTGGCCGAGCGTGCGGACCCGGGATGGCGGGCGACACTGGCAGGCGAGGAGCTGGAGCCGGTCACGATCGACGGCTGGGCGCAGGGATTCACGGTCCCTGCCGACGGTGGCGAGATCGAGGTCACCCATCGCGGTTCCGAACGAAGAGGATGGCTGATCGCCCAACTTGGCGCGGTCGTCCTGGCGATCGTGCTCGCGCTGCCGGGCATGCGCCGTGAGCGAGGATCCGTCGACGACGCTGCTGACCTCGAGATGGACGAGCCCACGCTGCCGGAGATTCCGGGCCTGCCGGTCGCCGTGCTGGCACGCGATGCGGACCTCGTACCTGCGGGCGCGGCTGCGCGGCTTCCGCTACGGCCCCCGGCCGGCAAAGCCGAGCCCTACGGCGCCGATGAGCCGACGACGCGCTCGCTCGTGGAGTACGTGCAGGCGCAGCGGTCGTTCGCGACTTTTATCAGAAGTCCGCGAATCACAGCGCCAGCGCCGCGCTGGTCAAGGCGACGATCATCAACACAGCAGTCGATCTGCTCGACGAAAACAACGACGGCATCAACGACAACGCGAGCCCGATT
>DAIUDS010000034.1:0-16237 GCA_036845485.1 Jiangellaceae bacterium | reverse complement strand
TGGACGGAAAGGGGATCGCTCGCCGGGAACGTCTCCTCCACCGCGCGGTCCAGGTCGGATGCGGGCTCGCCGTCCTCGTGCTCGACGTAGCCGCTCAGCGCCTGGCGGAACGCCGCCTTGGCGTCGCTGAGTGACACGCGGTCCTGGGGCCGCTTCGGCCCGGCGATCGACGGCACGACGGTCGCCAGGTCAAGCTCCAGGCGTTCGGAGTAGTCCGCCTCGGCATCGGAGTCGTGCCAAAGGCCCTGCTCCCTCGCATACGCCTCCACGAGGTCGATCTGCTCCTGGGTGCGTCCGGTGAGTGTTAGATAACGGATGGTCTCGTCGTCGATCGGGAACACCGCGATGGTGGAGCCGTACTCGGGACTCATGTTGCCGATCGTCGCCCGATTCGCGAGCGGGACCGCTTCCACACCGGGGCCGTAGAACTCCACGAACTTACCGACGACCCCGTGCTTGCGCAGTTGCTCGGTGATGGTGAGGACGAGGTCGGTAGCTGTGGCGCCCTCGGGCAGCTCGCCGGAGAGTTTGAAGCCGACGACCCGCGGGATCAGCATGCTGACCGGCTGGCCGAGCATGGCCGCCTCGGCCTCTATGCCGCCGACGCCCCAGCCGACCACGCCCAGGCCGTTGACCATCGTGGTGTGGCTGTCCGTGCCGACGCAGGTGTCGGGGTAGGCGACGCCGTCGCGGACCATGACCGTGCGGGCCAGATGTTCGATGTTGACCTGGTGGACGATGCCGGTGCCGGGCGGAACGACCTTGAAGTCCTCGAACGCCCCCTGGCCCCACCGCAGGAACTGGTAACGCTCACGGTTTCTCCCGTACTCGAGCTCGACGTTGCGGGCGAACGAGTCAGGCGCACCGAACACGTCAGCGATCACCGAGTGGTCGATGACCAGCTCGGCCGGGTTCAGCGGGTTGATCCTGTTCGGATCACCACCGAGCGCGGTCATGGCTTCTCGCATGGTCGCGAGGTCGACGACGGCGGGTACGCCGGTGAAGTCCTGCATGATGACGCGGGCGGGCGTGAACTGGATCTCGACGCTTGGCCGAGCCTTCGCTTCCCAGCCCACGAGTGCGCGGACGTCATCGGCGCTGACGTTGGCACCGTCCTCGGTCCGAAGCAGGTTTTCGAGCAGGATCTTCAAGCTGTACGGCAGCCGGGCGACATCGCCGGCCGCGCCGATCCGGTGGACCTCGTAGGACGAGCCGCCGACCTCGAGGGTTCCTTTGGCGCCGAAGCTGTCAACGGTGCTGGTCACACCGGCCATCCTCTCGTCTTGTCGGGCTGCCACTCGCACTCGCTCCACTGACAGGTTGCCCGCTCCCGAGCGCTATCAGTCGGTACGGCGTTCTCGCACCGCCAAATGTCTCTTGACGTCAAGATACATGAGGCAGAGCTTCGGAGCTAGCGAGCTGAGGGAGGACCTCATCGGCGATCTGTGCTAAATGACCCAGGTCGTCGAGGTCGAGTACCTGCAGGTAGACACGGCCCGCACCGAGAGCAGCGAAGCGGCCGATCTTGTCGACGATCTCGTCCGGCGTGCCGGCCAGGCCTCCTCGACGAAGGTCGTCGCGGCTCCGCCCGATCGCTTTCGCCCGGGCCGCCACCTCCGCGTCGTTCCTGCCGCAGCAAACCGTCTGCGCCACCGAGTGCACGAGCGTGTTCGACTTGCGGCCTTCTTGGGCACATGCGGCCCGCACCCGCTCGAACGCCTCACCTGTGCGTTCGACAGAGGAGAATCCGACGTTGAACTCGTCCGCGTACCGGGCCGCGAGCTGGGGCGTCCTTGTCCGGCCCAGACCGCCGACGATCACCGGCGGCCGCGGCTGCTGCACCGGCTTCGGCAGCGCCGGTGAATCCGTCACGGAGTAGTGGCTGCCCGAGTAGGTGAACCGACGGCCCGATGGCGTCTCCCACAGTCCGGTAACGATCGCCAGTTGCTCCTCGAGCAGGTCGAACCGGTCACGTACGGACGGGAACGGAATCCCATACGCGGCGTGTTCGGCGTCGAACCAGCCCGCCCCGATCCCGAGCTCGACCCGCCCCCCGCTCATCGCATCGACCTGCGCCACCGAGATCGCCAGCGGACCGGGCAACCGGAACGTGACCGGCGAAACCAGCGTGCCGAGCCGGATCCGCGAGGTCTCGCGAGCCAAGGCGGCCAAGGTGATCCAGGCGTCGGTCGGACCGGGCAGCCCGTCAGTGCCCATTCCCAGGTAGTGGTCGGACCGGAAGAACGCACCGAATCCCAGATCTTCGGCGGCTCGCGCGACGCGCAAGAGCTGGTGATACGTGGCGCCCTGCTGCGGTTCGGTGAAGATCCTCAGCTCCATGCCGCCAGCCTGCCACGACCGTGGACTCTGCATCTGACGGTGCTGGGAGTCGGGTGCGGTTCAAGCTTGGCGACGCACTCGACGTGATCTGCCAGACGCCCGCGCCGGTCCCCGGCGCCTCAGGAGCCGTCACGGCGGCGAGTTGCCACCGTGTCCCCGCGGCGCACGTCTCCCGGCGAGGCACCGTTCTCTTCCCTGCGCAATGCCGCGTCGGACGATCTGAGCTGCCACGGAACGCTGGTGACCATCACGCCCGGTGTGAACAGCAGGCGGCCCTTCAGGCGCAACGCGCTCTGGTTGTGCAAGAGCTGTTCCCACCACCGCCCGACGATGTACTCCGGGATGTACACGATCACGATGTCGCGCGGGCTGGAGCGTCGGATGCCCTTGACGTAGTCGATGATCGGCCGGGTGATCTCGCGGTATGGGGAGGCGAGCACCTTAAGCGGCACGGGCAGGTTCCGCCGGTCCCATTCGTCGGTGAGGGCCCTGGTCTCCTCGAGGTCGACGTCCACCGTCACGGCCTCGAGCACGTCCGGGCGACCGACTCGGGCGTACGCCAGGGCCCGCAGCGTGGGCTTGTGGATCTTCGACACGAGCACGATCGCGTGCACGCGCGATGGAAGCAGCGCAGCGCCCGGCCCGGTCGAACCGTCGGCCGCCAGTTCGGCGGCCACGTTGTCGTAGTGACGCCTGATGCCGCGCATGAGCAGGAACAGGATGGGCATCGCGATGAAGACGATGTACGCGCCGTGGGTGAACTTCGTGATCGTCACGATCACCAGGACCGTACCGGTCAGGGCGGCACCCACGGTGTTGATCGCCCGCGACCGCAGGATCCGGCGCCGTTCGTCGGGCCGGAGCGAGCCGCGCAGGATGCCGTTCCAGTGCCGCACCATGCCGGTCTGACCGAGGGTGAAGGCGGTGAAGACACCGACGATGTAGAGCTGGATCAGCCGGGTGACGGACGCGTCGAACGCGAAGATCAGCAGGCCGGCGAAGATCGACAGCAGCACGATGCCGTTGCTGAACACCAGCCGGTCGCCCCGGGTGTGCAGCTGCCGCGGCGCGTACCGGTGCTGGGCCAGGATGGAGCCGAGGAGCGGGAAGCCGTTGAAGGCCGTGTTGGCCGCCAGGACCAGGATCAGGGCCGCCGCCGCCTGGATGTAGTAGAAGGGGATCGTCGCGTCACCGAACACGGCCGCGGCCACCTGGGCCACGACGGTCCGCTGCGGGTTCGTCTCGCAGTCGAATCCGACCAGGTCACACGGGTTCTCCGTGTACCTCACGTCGGAAATCAGGGCCAACGCGGTGATGCCGCTGAACATGATGATCGACAGCCCGCCCATGAGCGCCAACGTCGTTGCGGCGTTCCTGCTCTTCGGCTTCTTGAAGGCGGGCACCCCGTTGGCGATCGCCTCGACACCGGTCAGGGCCGTGCAACCGGACGCGAACGCCCGCATGACCAGGAAGATCAGCGCCAGCCCGCCGAGGTCGGACATCTCGGCGTGCACGGCATAGTCGGCGCTCTCGGCGGTGGGCGTGTCGCCGAAGAACGTGCGGCCCAGTCCCCAGATCACCATCGTGATCACGCCGACCACGAACAGGTACGTCGGGATCGCGAAGGCCCGCCCGCTCTCTCTGATGCCGCGCAGGTTCATCGCGGCGAGGACGAGGACGACCCCGACCGCGATGGCGACGCGCTCATCGCCGAACTCCGGGACGGCGGAGATCAGGTTGTCGACCCCAGCGGAGACCGACACCGCGACCGTCAGCACGTAGTCGACCAGCAGCGCGCTCGCGACGGTCAAGCCGGCGTTGGAGCCGAGGTTCGTCGCCGCGACCTCGTAGTCACCGCCGCCGGTCGGGTAGGCGTGGACGAGCTGCCGGTACGAGAGCACGACGACGACGAGCAGCAGCACGACAGCGGCCGCCACCCAGGGAGCGAGGTACAGGAATGACAACCCGCCCAGGGTGAGGATGACGAGGATCTCCTGCGTCGCGTACGTAACCGAGGACAGCGGGTCGCTGGCGAACACGGGCAACGCCACGCGCTTGGGCAGGAGCGTGTCGCCGAGCCGGTTGCTGGCCAGCTTTCGCCCGATCAGAACCCGCCGCGCGATATCGCCCAAGCTGGCCACGGTTCGAATGCTAGGGGTGTTGCCCGCTCCAGGCGTGCCCGGCCGTCCGTGTACCGTCGTCAGAGGCGCCGTCGGCCATCGGAGGACACCGTGAGCGCCCGCCGCCTGAAGGGACCACCGTGCACGTCGTGATCATGGGTTGCGGCCGGGTCGGCTCGACGCTCGCTCACATCCTGGAGTCGCGCGGGCACACCGTGGCGATCATCGACCAGAACTCGGAGGCCTTCCGGCGCCTACCGGCCGGCTTCGAGGGACGGACGGTGGCCGGCATCGGGTTCGACCGCGACGTCCTGCGGGAAGCGGGCATCGAAGAGGCCGAGGCGTTCGCCGCCGTGAGCAGTGGCGACAACTCAAACATCCTCTCGGCGCGGGTCGCGCGGGAGACGTTCGGAGTCGAGAACGTGGTCGCCCGGATCTACGACCCCGGACGCGCCGCCGTCTACCAGCGGCTCGGTATCCCGACGGTGGCCACCGTCCGGTGGACGGCCGACCAGATGCTGCGGCGGCTGATCCCGGAAGGGGCCGAGACCGAGTGGATCGACCCGTCCGGCACCGTCCGGCTCGCCGAGGTGCATGTGACCACCGACTGGGTGGGACACCCGGTGTCGGCACTGGAAGCCGCGGCCGGCGCGCGGGTGGCGTTCCTGAGCAGGTACGGCGACGGCATCGTTCCCGATGAGGACACCGTCATCCAGGAGGGCGACCTCGTTCACGTGATCATGAGGGTCGACGACATTCCACGTGTCACCGAGGTCCTCGAGTCCGCGCCGGAGGTCGAGGTCTGATGCGCGTCGCCATCGCCGGGGCCGGCAACGTCGGCCGCTCCATCGCCGCCGAGCTGCTGCACAACGGTCACGACGTGCTGCTGATCGACAAGGAACCCAAGGCGATCAAGGCGGCCTCCGTACCGGAGGCCGAATGGCTGCTCGCCGACGCGTGCGAGCTGTCCATGCTCGAGGAGGCGGCGCTCGAACGCTGCAACGTCGTCATCGCGGCCACCGGCGACGACAAGGTCAATCTGGTCGTGTCCCTGCTCGCGAAGACGGAGTTCGGCGTGCCCCGGGTCGTCGCACGGGTCAACCACCCGCAGAACGAGTGGCTGTTCAACGACTCGTGGGGGGTAGACGTCTCAGTGTCGACGCCGCGCATCATGAGCGCGCTGGTGGAAGAGGCGGTCAGTGTCGGCGACCTCGTCCGGCTGTTCACGTTCCGCCAGGGCGAGGCCAACCTGGTCGAGCTCACGCTCCCGGACGACTCCCCCATCGTCGGCACCGCGATCGCCGACGTCCCCTGGCCCGCCGACACCACACTGGTGTCAGTCATCCGCGGCAGGCACGTCCACGCCCCGCTGCCGGACCTCTCCCTCGAGGCACACGACGAACTGCTCTTCGTCGCCGCACCCGATCGTGAACAACAGTTGGAGGACCTGCTCTCGCCGCACACGGCACCGGCCGGTTGAGCGCACGTTCTCAGGCAGGTTCGGGCTGAGCCTTCCGTTGCACGTGCGCGCGGTAAGCCGGACGGATGATGACCCAGGACAGGTACGCGACCAGTAGGAACAGCGGCCAGCTCATCACCAGGCGGGCACCGGCCAGCCAGCCCAGTCGATCGTCACCGGCAAGGTAGAGAGGCACCTGCACCGCCAGCCGGAGCGCGAACATGACAACCCAGAGTGCGCTCGCCTTCGTGTACGCCCGGAGCAGCACCGGGTCGTCACGCCATGACATGCCCTGGCCGGTGACGAGGCCGACGAACACGCCGAGCAGCGGCCAACGCACGATGATCGAGACCAGGTACGCCATGCCGTAGCCGACGTTGATGACAAGCCCGGGCAGGAAGACGTCCTCGGCCCGCCCGGTCCGCGCCGCCAGGAACGCCGCCAACCCGAGACCCACCAGACCCGCGACGACGTTCTGCAGCGGTTCGCGCCGCAACAGCCGGATCGCGGCCAGCGCGACGCCGGAACCGACGGCGATCCACAACGACAGGGCGAGGTCGCGACCGGCGGCGGCGTACACGACCGTAAACAGAGCAAGCGGGATGCCGGCGTCGAGGAACGCACCAGGAGTCAGCGCCTGGCCCGGCCGGAACCGGTCGTCGCTGGCGATCGCGGCCATGAAACCGGACCGCGGCTGGCTCACGCGACTCCCGCCGGCAGCATTTCGTACTGCGGGTTGTACATGCCCCGACGGCCGTCGACCGTAGTAACCCGGCCACTGACCTTCATTTCGCGCCCGCAGTCCACGCCCACGATCCGTCGCCGGCCGAGGAAGATCAGCGTGAGCACGTCCGAGCCGTCGAAGAGCTCGGCCTCCAGGGAGGGAACGCCGGCCCGAGGCTGCAGGGTCACGGTGTGCAAAACGCCCCGCACCTTCGCCCGCTCTCGATCGCCGACGCGGGAGAGGCTGACACAGCCCGCGCCCTGGGCGTTCTTGCGCAGCTTGGCAGCGTCGATCTCGGACTCCGGAGCCGCCCATCGGCTCAGCGCACGCCACACCCCGTGTGCACTCTTCTTGCCATCGTTCACGTCACCAGCGTACCTGTCCGTGACCACTTCGATCCGGGCGCCGGAGGGGCCGTCGACCGTCAGAGGCTCACGTCGAGGGCGGCTGCTCCGGCTGCTCCGGCTGCCCTGGCTGCTCTGGCTGCTCTGGCTCCTCCTCGACGGCAAGCTCGGCCCGGGCCGGCGCCTTGAGCGGAATGATGTCGCCCGGTGCCATCGGCCTGTCGCCCCGGACCACGACCGTGTCACGGACGACGTTGACCAGCCGGGCGAAGGCCTTGGCATCGGTCGTCGCCTTGCCCAGGAACGTGGCGCGGAGCATCCACCGGGGGCCGTCGATCCCGCAGACCCGGGACGGCTGGACGCCGCTCTTGCCCTGTGGCGTCGTGACCGGCAGGACCACCCGGACCTCGATGCCGAACGGGCCGGGTGCCTCGTTCACGGTGCCACCGCGCCGCTGCGCTTCGGCGGCGATCTGATGGCGAGTCTGTTCCCAGAGCCCTGAACTTCGTGGCGCCGCCACGGCTATCAGCTGCGCGGCGGCATCGCCGAGCTGGATCATCACGCTGGTCGCGGTCCCGGTGCGTTCGTCGACCTGCAGTTGGAGCTTCAGGCCCTCGCCCCGAAGTACCAGCAGGCCGCCCAGGTCGACGCGCCGCTCCTCCGGATCCGTCAGGTCGATCTCCGAGACGTCGAACGGGCCGTTCGGGCGCGCGGTCTTGGGGGCGCTGTCCGTTTCGGAGCCGGTATCTCCCGCCGGCTGCCCGGGCTCGGCAGCCGGGTCGGCCCCGTGGTCACCGTCGGGACTGTCGGGGCGACGTCGGCGCCGGAACACCACCTACCGGCCCCCCTCGTGAGCTCCCGATGACATACCGGTGGAACCGTGCCCGCCGGCGCCGCGGGCGGAGCCCGGGAGCCGCTCGACCTCGTGGAACCGAGCCCGTTCCACCCGTTGGACGACGAGCTGAGCGATGCGGTCTCCCCTGCGGAAGGCGACCGGCTCTCGCGGATCGAGGTTCACCAGCACCACCTTGATCTCACCGCGGAAACCCGCGTCGACCGTGCCCGGAGCGTTGACGATGCTCACGCCCAGTCGGTGCGCGAGTCCGGACCGAGGGTGGACGAACGCAGCGTATCCGTCCGGCAGGGCCAGGGCGATGCCCGTACCGATCGTCGCCCTCCCACCGGGCGCCAGCGTGACGTCCGCCGTGGTTGCCAGGTCGGCACCGGCATCGCCCGGGTTCGCGTAGGCGGGCAATGGCAGGTCGGGGTCCAGGCGCCGGACGAGGATATCGACCGGGGCGCTCACGGGTTGACCTCGAGCGCGTGTGCGGCGCGACGGACGTCATCCCGGGCGATGGCGGCATCGACGTCGGCCCGCCTCCCGTGTGTCCGGAAGTGCTCGCCCGCGACGATCACGAACACCGCGGACGCACGAACGGCAACCGGCCCGGTGGAATCGTCGGCCCGCCCGATGGCGCTCGTGTAGAGCCGACGGCCGGCTTGCCCGTCGACCCGTGCCGTGATGTGCAACGTGGTACCGACCGGTACCGGCCGGCGGAAGTCGGTCTCGAGGTGGCCGGTGACCGCCGGCATGCCGACGAGCCACATCAGTGACCCGAGGACCTCGTCGAATGCGAGCGTGAGCATGCCGCCGTGCGCCAGGCCGGGCGCTCCCTGGTGGTTCTCCGTCACCGTGAAGCTGCCGGAGACGGTCAATCCCTCCCCGGCGGTCACCATCACGCGCAGGCCCGTCGGATGGTCCCGCCCACAGCCGACGCACAGGTGGTAATGCGACGCGATCAGTTCTCCGGGCGCCGGGGCATCCGGGTGACGCGGTGGGAGCACGGCGTCCGACGGAACGCTGGTGGGCAGCGCGGCACGCTCGGTCACGGACCGTGACCCTACCGGCGGCTCACCGCGGCCGGGGTGGGACCCTGCGAGGGTGCGACGCTACGGCGAACGGCTCCGGGTGCCACTCGTCTGGTGGCTGATCCCGGCCGCGGCTTCGGTGTCGGTGTGGCTGGCAGTCCAGCACGTCTACGGACCCCGGGTCTCGATCCCCGTGACGATCGCTGTGCTCGTCATGACTTGCGGCGGATTGCTAGCGTACGGCCGAGCCATCGTCGCCGTCGACGACGACGCGTTCCGGGCCGGACGGGCCCGGCTGCCACTGTGGGCGGTGGGTACCGTCGAGCCGCTCGACGCCGACCGCGCCCGTCGCGCCCGTGGTCCGCAGGCCGATCCGAAAGCGTTCATGCTCGTGCGCGGCTACGTCGGTCCGATGGTTCGGGTCGTCGTCGAGGACACGGCCGACCCGGTGCCGTACTGGCTGGTGTCCACGCGGCGTCCTGACCGGCTCGCGGCGGCGTTGCACGCGGCCGCAGACGCCGCCCGGTCCAGCCGCTGAGGCGGCTGCCTCAGTTGACCGCCGCCTTGCGTCCGGTGTCGATGATCTCCATCGGGCATGGCGACTTGACCCTCAAGGACAGGAGTATTGCGCCGTGATTTCCGGGGCTCTCGCAGCTGCCGTCACACCGCTGCGATCGGGCGGTACATCGGTGGACGACGAGGCGGTCGGCCCGCTGGTCGACTTCCTCGTCGCCGGCGGATTGGACGGTCTGCTCGCCATGGGATCGACCGGTGAAGGCATCTTGCTCACCGTCCCGGAGCGGAAGCGCCTCACCGACCTCTTCGTCGCCGCGTGCGCCGGCCGGCTGGATGCCGCCGTCCACTGCGGTGCCCAGACGACGGCGGACACTGTCGTCCTGGCCGAGCACGCAGCCGCCAGCGAAGCGTCGGCTGTCGCGGTCATCGGCCCGCCGTACTTCCAGTTCGACGACGAGGCACTGGTCTCGCATTTCGCCGCTGCGGCGCGGGCTTGCGCACCGACGCCGTTCTACGTGTACGAGTTCGCCGCCGTCAGCGGGTACGCGATTCCGGTCGCTGTGGTCGAGCGGCTGCGCGACGCGGCACCGAACCTGGCCGGGCTGAAGGTCTCGGATGCTCCGTTCGAACGGGTTGCGCCCTATCTGCTGGACGGGCTCGACGTCTTCGTCGGCGCCGAGAGCCTGATCGGCGCCGGTATGCGCCACGGTGCGGCGGGTGCGGTGTCGGCATTGGCGAGCGCATTTCCCGAGCTGGTGACAGCCGCAGTGCGAGACCCCAGCACCGAACGGAGCGACCAGCTCGGTGAGCTCCGCGCCGCACTCGACGGCTTCCCCTGGCACGCCGCGCTCAAGCGGATCCTGGCGGCCCGCGGGCTCGCGATCGGCGAGGAGGTCCGGCCACCGCTACGTGGACTCACCGACGAGGAGCGGGACGCCGTCGACCTCCTGGTCGAGACCTGGCTGTCGCAGACAATCCAGGCGTGACGCGGACGTCGTGACCGGTCTGGCCGCTCCCAGGGCACTCTCCTCGCCGACAAACACCACCCGCAACTCCGCGGTTACCTTGTGACTACGCACCACGACGGCGACGACTGATCGGCACGGCCCGCCCATCGTCGCCTTCGTAGGCGCATAGCGACGCCTTGCTGACGCACGCTGACCGGGGAAGGGACCTCGATGAGCCCATATGCCCGTGGGCCGTTCGCAGTCGACTGGGAAGACCGAGTCGACTTCGACCGTCTCCGGCGTGACCGTATCGCCGCCGTGACCGCCGCGCTGCGCGCCACTGGTCTGGAAGCACTACTGCTCTGGAAGGACGAGAACGTCCGGTACCTGACGTCGCTTCGAGCCCAGCTGATCGCCGGCAAGATGACCTCGCTCAACGGCGTGCTCCTCACGCGCAATGCCGGTCCGGTGCTGCTCTGCTCGGGCGGCGAGATCGACAAGGCGTCGACCGGCATGTCCTGGCTCGTGGCGGCCCACCCGATCCCGATCATGGAACAGAGGGAGTTGGTCGACGGCTTCGTCAAGTCGACGCTCACACCACTGCTGGCGGAGCTCGGCGTCGACTCCGGCCGGATCGGCGTCGACCAGGTGAACTATTCGCTGGTCGAGGCGATGGCGGCGCATCTCCCGGACATCCAGCTGACCGACGGGGATGCGCTCATGCACCAGGTCCGCCTGGTGAAGACAGCCGACGAGATCGCGATCATCGAGGAGTCCTGCGCGATCGGCGACTCGGTCACGCAGCGGGCGCTCGAGTCCTCCAAGGCGGGCCGCCGCGAGAACGAGGTCGCCGGCGACGCCATGCAGACGCTGTTCTACCTCGGTGGTGAGATGGCCCACGTCATCACACCGTTCGTCGCATCGGGTGAGCACATGTCGCCGCCGCACCGCATCTGTACCGACAAGATCATCCGCAACGGCGACCTGTGCTTTATCGACATCGGGGCGATGTGGAACGGCTACTTCGCCGACATCGGCCGCACCACGATCGTGGGCAAGCCCAACGCCATGCAGAAGCGCGTGTACAGGGCGGTCTACGAGGGGCTGATGGCGGGCATCGATGTGATGCGGCCGGGCCGGACCAACCAGGACGTCGCCGACACGATCATCGACAAGGTCGGCGACCACGGCTTCGCCGAGAACCTGTTCAGCCTGTTCATCGGCCATGGAATCGGCATGGGTGCCAACGAGCCGCCGTATATCGGCGAGACCCTCGCGGGCTCGACCGTCTTCGAGCTCCGACCGGGGATGGTGTTCGCCATAGAGCCCCTCGTGTGGGTGCCCGACACCCCCGGCGGGGGCGGTGTCCGAATCGAGGACATGGTGCTCGTCACCGAGGACGAGCCGCGGATCCTGTCGCGGGTCGAGTACGAAGAGCGCCTGCTCGAATGACGCCTGGCACGGCCGTGCCAGCGCAGCCAATGGTCCGTGGCCCAAGTCCCAGCCACGGACCGTGGCGCCCGTCAGAACGACGGCGAATGCTCGCCTCGAGGGACGTCATGCCGCGCAGTCGCGGCAGACCAAGTGACCGTTCTTCTCCCGTGCGAGCTGGCTGCGATGGTGCACCAGGAAGCACTGCGAACAGGTGAACTCGTCGGCCTGCCGCGGCAGGACACGGACCGCGAGCTCTTCGTTGGACAAGTCGGCGCCGGGAAGCTCGAGGGACTCCGCGAGCTCGGTCTCGTCGACGTCGACGATGCCGGACGTCTTGTCCATCCGGCGGTTCTTCAGCTCCTCGATCGAGTCCTCGGACAGCTCGTCGTCGGTCTTGCGTGGTGCGTCGTAGTCAGTTGCCATAGGTGGATCCCCCTTGCTGGTATTCGTCTTCGTGCAGGTCTGGTGGGACCGTGCACCACGTAACGCACGACAGGTCCCGGATGTGCCCGAACTGCGGCGCGAATTTTGCCTCACGGCCGAGTCGGATGTATACCCGCCTCGCCGGGCCGCCTGAAGATCCTCCGCGGGCAGAAGCGAGGCGTTGTGCCCGACTCGCTCCGCTAGCCGTCGCGGTCGGGTGCGAGCGGCTCCAGCAGGTCGTGCAGCTCGGTGAAGAGCGCCGGACCGGCCGCGATGACGAGGTCCTGCCCGGCTGCCGCGCCACGCAGTCCTGCCACCACGGCGCCGGCCTCCTCGGCGATCAGGCCGCCGGCCGCCAGGTCCCACGCCTTCAGGCCACGCTCGTAGTACGCATCCACCCGTCCGGTCGCGACGGCGCAGAGGTCCAGTGATGCGGCGCCCGCTCGCCGGATGTCCCGGACGTACGGCACCACGTTCCGTAGGAGGTCGGCCTGCCGCGCCCGCCGGCGCGGGTCGTAGCCGAAGCCCGTCGCGACCAGCGCCCGGTCGAGCCGGTCACATCCGGACTCGCGGACCTGCCGGCCGTTCAGCGCCGCTCCTCCACCACGGGTCGCGGTCCACGTCTCCGCGGCGGCCGGGTTGTGCACGACGCCGGCCACGACGCGACCTTCGACGACGGCCGCGATCGAGACGGCGTACTGCGGGATCCCGTACAGATAGTTCACCGTCCCGTCGATGGGGTCGACAACCCATTCGACACCGGAGCGGCCGCTGATCGACGCGCCCTCCTCGCCGACCAGCCCGTCGCCCGGCCGAGCGGCGAGCAGCCGTTCGCGGATGAGCTCCTCCGCGGCCGTGTCCGACTCGGTCACGACGTCGGTGGGCGTGGTCTTGGTCGCAGAGACGGGCATCCGGAGGACGGCTTCGCGACGCTCGCGGACGAGCCGACCCGCCGCGTGGGCGACCGCTGTGGCGAGCTCGAGCAGCTCGGGACCCTCTTCGTTCACGAGGCCGGACCCCCGGCCTGGGCAGGGGCATCGGTGCCGCACAGAGCCGGCCGTGGGCCGCGCAGGTTCGGGCAGCAACCTGCCGGGCAAACGTCGTGGGAGGGTCCTGGCGGCCCGATGCTGGCTCGCCGAACGGGGTCACCGCGCTCAACGGCGGCACGTTCGAGGAACAGATCGCGGATCGCCGCGACGAATTCCGGATGCGTCCCCGCCGTCGCAGCCCGGGCAGCCGGGAGGCCCATCCGCCGGGCCGTAGTGAGCGCCTCGGTGTCGAGGTCGAAGACGACCTCCATGTGGTCGGAGACGAAGCCGATCGGAGCCAGCACGGCCGCCGGGATGCCCTGTGCGGCGAGCTTGTGGAGATGGCCGTTGACGTCCGGCTCGAGCCACGGCACGTCTGGAGGACCGCTGCGTGAGCAGTAGACGAGGTCGTGGTCGTACGGGCGACCCGTGCGGGCCTCCACGACCGCCGCCACGGCACGGGCGACCGCCCGGTGCTCGGCCTGGTACGCGCCGCCGAGGGGACCCGAGGTCCGCGCCATGGCGGTCGGGATCGAGTGGGTGACGAATACCAGCCTGGCCGCACGCGCCGCGTCGGCCGGCAGGTCGCCCAGTGCACCGACCACGCCGTCGGCATTCGCCTGGACGAAGCCGGGGTGGTCGAAGCAGTGGCGGACGCGATCGATCCGCGGGGACCCGGGGCCGACCGCCGACACCGCCGCGGCGAGATCCTCGCGGTACTGCCGGCAACCCGAGTAGGAGGCGTACGCGCTGGTCACGAACGCTGCGGCGCGACGGACGCCGTCGGCGCGCATGCGGGCCAGCTCATCGGAGAGGAACGGGTGCCAGTTGCGGTTGCCCCAGTAGACGGGCACGGACAGTCCGGCATCGGCGAGGTCGTGCTCCAGCGCCGCGATCAGCGCCCGGTTCTGGTCGTTGATCGGGCTGCGGCCCCCGAGGGCCTCGTAATGGCGGCCCACCTCGTCGAGCCGCTCGGGTGGGATCCCCCGCCCGCGGGTCACGTTCTCGAGAAACGGCAGAACGTCCTGCGGACGCTCCGGCCCCCCGAACGACACCAGGAGCAGCGCTTCGTAAGGCTCGACGGATGCGGCGGCAGCGATCACGGCACGATCCTGCCAAATCCTCGTCGGCACGAACTTCGTGCGTCGGAAATCGGGGCGAATGGTTCGTGATCATGGGGCAGGCTGGCAGCGTGCTGGGTCCGTATGCCGAGGTGCTCCGAGTTCCCGGTGCCCTCGCGTTCTCCGCGTCGGGTCTGATCGCACGGCTGCCGATGTCGATGTTCGGGATCGGCATGGTGCTGGCCGTCTCCGCCCGCAGCGGTTCGTACGGCCAGGCCGGCCTCATCGCCGGGGCGGCCCTGCTCGCGCAGGCCGCAGCCGCGCCGGCACAGGCCCGGCTGGCCGATCGGCTCGGGCAGCGGCGGATGCTCGTTCCGGTACTCGGCTTGCACGCGGTGAGCCTCGGAGCATTCATCGTGCTCATCGGACGCGTACCGCTGGCCGTCCTGGTGGTGACCTCGGCCCTGGCCGGGGCCACACTCCCCAGCTTCGGTTCGATGGTCCGGGCCCGGTGGGCGCACTGGTTGACCGGCACACCACGCCTGCACACGGCTTACGCCCTCGAGTCGGTGCTCGACGAGGTCGTCTTCGTCGTCGGGCCGATCCTCGCCACGGTGCTTGCCACCGGCCTCCATCCGTTGTCAGGACTCGTGACGAACCTCGCTCTCACGGTCGGCGGTGGACTCCTCTTCGCCGGTCAGCGTGCGACCGAGCCGCCGCCGAGGCCGCGCAGGCGTGGCATCCCCACCGATTGGCTCCCGGTCCGAACCCTCGTCTGGGTCGTGGCGACGTTCGTGTTCATGGGCGGGATCTTCGGCACGGTCGAGGTCGTCACGGTTGCGTTCGCCGACGAGGCCGGTGCCATCGAGGCGTCCGGGCCGGTACTCGCGGCGTACGCGCTCGGCAGCCTGGTCGCCGGCCTGGTCGTCGGAGCCGTGCACTTGCGGGCCGGCCCCAGGCGACGGTTCGTCGTCGGTCAGGCCGTCATGGCAGCGGCACTGTTGCCCCTGCCGTTCGTCGGCTCGGTCCCGATCCTCGCGGTCGTCATGTTCGTAGCCGGCCTCGCGATCTCGCCCACACTCATCGCCGGGTTCTCGCTCGTCGAGTCCGAGGTGCCGGCCAGCCGGCTCACCGAGGGCCTGGCCTGGATCTCGACCGCCCTCAACATCGGAGTCGCCCTCGGGGCGGCGGTCGCCGGACCGGTCATCGACGCGGCCGGGGCCTCGCCGGGATATCTGGTGGCGCTGTCTGGCGGGCTGCTCGCGACCGCGGCCTGCCTGATCGGATCCGCACTCGACCGCACGACGGCCCGTGAGAGCGTATGACGACATGACATCCGCCCTGATCCGGGGGAAGCGGCGGACTCGTCCATGGCGTAACTGGGCCCGCACCGTCGAGGCCACACCTGCCCGGGTCGCCGTACCCGGGGACGTGGACGAGGTCATGGCGATACTCGCGCAGGGACACGCGCAGGGCCTACGGGTCAAACCGGTCGGATCCGGGCACAGCTTCACGCCCGTTGCCGTCACCGACGGCATCCAGGTCAGGCTCGACCGCCTCACCGGGCTGCGTGCCGTCGAGGTCGACCCGACCGGACGAGGGCTGGCGACCGTCGGTGCCGGTACCCCCCTGCACATGTTCAGCGCCGCGCTCGCGCAGCATGGCCTCGGCCTGGCCAACATGGGCGACGTCGCCGTGCAGACGGTCTCGGGTGCGGTCGCAACCGGTACGCACGGCACCGGACGCGACGTCGCCGGGCTCGCCGCACAACTTGCCGGTCTCGAGATCGCGCTGCCCGACGGGTCGTTGGTGCGCTGTTCGGCCGAGCGTGATCCGGACCTGTTCCATGCGGCGCGAATCGGCCTCGGTGCGCTCGGCATCGTCACCGCCTTGACGTTCCGGGTCGAGCCGGCCTTCTTTCTGCACGCCGTCGAGGAGCGTGCCAGCCTCGAGGAGATCCTGGACCGGTTCA
>DAIUDS010000033.1:0-16281 GCA_036845485.1 Jiangellaceae bacterium | reverse complement strand
CGAACAACGCCGTCGAGTACTTCGTCTCGTACTACGACTACTACCAGCCCGAGGCGTACATCCCGCAGACCGACACCTACATCGAGAAGGACTCGTCGATCAACGAGGAGGTCGAGCGGCTGCGCCACTCCGCGACGGCCGCGCTGTTGACCAGACGCGACGTGATCGTCGTGGCCAGCGTCTCCTGCATCTACGGCCTCGGCTCGGCCCAGGAGTACCTCGACCGGATGGTCTGGCTGCGGGTCGGGGAGGAGCGCGACCGCGAGGCGCTCCTGCGCCGGCTGGTCGAGATCCAGTACGCCCGGAACGACCAGAACTTCACCCGTGGCACCTTCCGGGTCCGTGGCGACACGCTCGAGATCATCCCGATGTACGAGGAGCTTGCGCTTCGCGTCCAGTTCTTCGGCGACGAGATCGAGCGGATCCTGACACTGCACCCGCTGACCGGCGAGGTGATCAGCGAGGAGAAGGTCGTGCACGTCTTCCCGGCCACGCACTACGTCGCCGGGCGTGACCGGATGGAACGGGCGATCAAAGACATCGAGGTGGAGCTCGGCGAACGGCTGGAGACGCTGGAGCGGCAGGGCAAGCTGCTCGAGGCGCAGCGGCTGCGCATGCGCACCACGTACGACGTCGAGATGATGCGCCAGGTCGGGTTCTGCTCAGGCATCGAGAACTACTCGCGGCACATCGACGGCCGGGCGGCCGGCAGTGCACCCAACTGCCTCCTCGACTACTTCCCCGAGGACTTCCTGCTCGTGATCGACGAGTCCCACGTCACGGTCCCGCAGATCGGGGGCATGTACGAGGGCGACATGAGCCGCAAGCGCACCCTGGTCGACCACGGCTTCCGGCTCCCGAGCGCCATGGACAACCGCCCGCTGCGCTGGGAGGAGTTCCTGCAGAGGATCGGACAGACCGTGTACCTGTCCGCGACGCCCGGACCGTACGAGCTGGGCAAGGGCACGGGCGTCGTCGAGCAGATCATCCGCCCGACCGGCCTGGTCGACCCGGAGGTCGTCGTCAAGCCGACCCGGGGGCAGATCGACGACCTGATGGACGAGATCAAGCTCCGCACCGGACGCAACGAGCGGGTGCTCGTCACCACGCTCACCAAGAAGATGGCCGAGGACCTCACCGACTACCTGCTCGAGCGCGGCATCCGGGTGCGCTACCTCCACAGCGAGGTCGACACACTCCGGCGGGTTGAGCTGCTGCGCGAGTTGCGGCTCGGCGAGTTCGACGTGCTCGTCGGCATCAATCTGCTCCGCGAGGGCCTCGACCTACCCGAGGTGTCCCTGGTGAGCATCCTCGATGCCGACAAGGAGGGATTCCTACGCTCGGGCACGTCGCTGATCCAGACCATCGGCCGCGCCGCGCGAAACGTGTCCGGCCAGGTGCACATGTATGCCGACACCGTCACGCCGTCGATGCGCAGCGCCATCGACGAGACCAACCGGCGGCGGCAGAAGCAGGTGGCCTACAACTCCGAGCACGACATCGACCCGACCCCGCTGCGCAAGCGGATCAGCGACATCACCGAACTGCTCGCTCGCGAGGACGCCGACACCGAGGCACTGGTCGGCGGTTCCGGACGGGCGCAGAGCCGGGGCAAGTCGCCGGTGCCGGGGCTGCGCAGCACCTCCGACGCCGGTCGCCACGCGGCCGAGCTTGCCGGCATGCCGGCCGCCGACCTGGCTCAGCTCATCCAGCAGCTGACCGACCAGATGCACACGGCGGCCGGCGAGCTGCAGTTCGAGCTGGCGGCCCGGCTCCGCGACGAGATCGCCGAGCTGAAGAAGGAGCTCCGCGGCATGCACGAGGCGGGGGTCGCCCGGTGAGCCCGGACGAGCTCCTCGCCCACTGCCTGGCCAAGCCGGGCGCCGGGCAGGACGAGCCGTGGGAGGGCGACGTCGTCGCCAAGGTCGGTGACAAGATCTTCGCGTTCGTCGGGTCGGGCGAGTCCGTCGGCGTCAAGTGCGGCCGCAATCGCGACGAGGCCGACGAGTGGCTGGCCCGGTATCCCGACGACGCCGTCGTCATGCCTTACATCGGGCGATCCGGCTGGAACACGCTCGCGATCGGAGGCGCCATCCCCGACGACGAGCTCTACCAGGCGGTCGACGAGTCGTACACAATGGTGGTGGCCAAGCTGCCCAAACGGCTCCGCCCGTCGTTCACGTCGTAGCCGGCCGTCCACCCCGTTCCTCCGGAATTCGTCGACGACTCGCCACACTGTGAACACACCTGCCGTCGCACCACTCCGGCGTGAGAGAATCGGCAACACGTGGAGGGGAGTATTCCTTCGCGGCGGTGTCGTCAACACGGTTGCTCTACTCGAGTGCCCGGTGCCGCCGGCCCGATACACATGGGTGGGAGAGACCTCTGGTCGGTGCGTTGTGCCTGCAGTGCGCCGCAGTGACCGGAGAGGGGACAGCCCGTGTTGGACCTGCCCGTCTGGTTCGAGATCGGCACGTTCGTGTTCCTCACGGCGCTGCTGGCGGTCGACCTCCTGGTCGTCATCCGCAGCCCGCGCGAGCCCTCCATGCGGGAGGCGACGCTGTGGGTGACGTTCTACGTGTCGCTGGCCGTGGTCTTCGGGTTGGTCCTGCTCGCCGTGAGCAGCTGGCAGGCGGCGGGCGAGTTCTACGCAGGCTGGCTGACCGAGTACAGCCTCTCGGTCGACAACCTGTTCATCTTCGTGATCATCATGGCGCAGTTCAGGGTGCCTCGGCGCTTCCAGCAATCGGTGCTGCTGTTCGGCATCCTGCTCGCGGTCTTCCTGCGCGGTGTCTTCATCCTGGTCGGCGCGGTGGCGATCAACCGGTTCTCCTGGGTCTTCTACGTGTTCGGGCTGTTCCTGGTCTACACGGCAGTCAGGTTGGCCGATCAGCAGATGCACTACGAGGAGCACGACGACGAGTACGAGAACGCCATCATCCGACAAGCACAGCGGCTCCTGCCGCTGAGCAAGACCTACGACGGCGTCCGGCTGCGCACTGTGGTCGACGGCAAGAAGCTCTTCACGCCGATGGTGATCGTCTTCATCTCGATCGCGTCGGCCGACATCCTCTTTGCGGTCGACTCGATCCCGGCGATCTTCGGCCTGACGCAGGAGGCGTTCATCGTCTTCACCGCGAACATATTCGCGCTGATGGGTCTACGACAGCTGTACTTCCTGCTCGGCGGCCTGCTGGAACGGCTGGTCTACCTCTCCGCCGGACTCGCCGTGATCCTGGGGTTCATCGGCATCAAGCTGGTCCTGACCGCTCTGCACGAGAACAACCTGCCGTTCGTCAACGGCGGTGATCCCTTCGAGAACGTGCCGGAGGTGCCGATCTGGCTCTCGCTCACGATGATCGTCGCGACCCTGGTGGTCACCACGGTCCTGAGCCTCGCCAAGACCCGCCGCGACGACCGCCGAGCCGGCCGGCTCGCGGTACCCGAACGCCAGGCCGGTCCCGACGCCTGAGCGAGGCCGCGGCCGGTCACCACCCGCGGTCGTACCACTCCGACAGGTGGGGGCGTTCGGCGCCGAGGGTCGTGTCGTTGCCGTGCCCCGGATACACCCAGGTCTCGTCCGGGAGGCGGTCGAACAGCTTCGTCGACACGTCCACGAACAGTCGCTCGAAGTCGTCCCTGGAGCCGTGCGTGCTACCGACCCCTCCGGGGAAGAGGCTGTCGCCGGTCCACACGTGGGGCGGGCCGGCCGGGTCGTCGTAGAGAAGGGCGATGCTGCCCGGGGTATGGCCGACCAGGTGGACGACCTCCAGCTCGCTGGCACCGACGCGCACCGTGTCCCCGTCGCGAACCAGCTCGGACGTCGGCACGGGTATGGCAGGCGCGTCCTCGGCGTGTGCGACGGTCGCCGCCCCGGTCCGCGAGACGACCTCGTGGAGCGCCTGCCAGTGGTCGGGGTGCCGGTGGGTCGTGACGATGCGGGCGAGCGGACCTTCTCCGCAGAGCTCGAGAATACGTTCGGGCTCTGCAGCGGCGTCGATGACGAGTTCCTCACCGGTGTTCCGGCACCGCAGGACGTACACGTTGTTGTCGTCCGGGCCGACCGATGCCTTTGTCACGACCAGGCGGGTCAGCTCCCGCACGGCCGGCGGGCCGCCGCGGACGACCCTGCCATGGTACGTGCCCATCACGCCCACGGCGGAAGTGTGGGAAGGGGTCCGGGCGGTTCGACCTGCAGGCCCTCTCCGGCGGAGCGCCCCACCAGCCAGCCCAACATGGGTGCCGCGGAACCCGTGACCGTGACCTCACCACCGGATCCGACCCGCTCGGTCGCTCCGTCGATGACGAGGGTCAGCTCGGGCGCGTCCGCGCGACGGCCGAACATCTGCACAGTCTCGGCGAGCGCCCGGGAGACGAACCAGGGGGCCCAGTCGGCCGGTGAGTAGCCGGCGTCGAGGTCGACGTGGTGGATCTCGACCTCCTTGAGCCGTTGCCACAGGATGCGGCGGGCCGGGATCACCCGGCCGCTGGCCGCCGGCCCCATCCGGACCTGCCGCTCCCACGCATCGTCCGGGACCGATGCGACGGCCGCCGAGAACCGGTACGACGCCGCGCGCAAGTCCTCGATGATCTCTTCCGATCCCCGGCCGGAACCCGCCTCGATGTCCTGCTCGCGGGATTCCTTGCTGGCGTACATCGGAGTCTCGCGGCCGGTACTGGCCCAGGTGAGCAGGTTGGTGAGCGCGTCGGCGTTGCGGGCGACGTGGCTCAGGACGTGCCCACGAGACCAGCCGGCACACCGGCTGGGTCGGCGCAAGGAGGCGTCGTCGAACTCGGCGGCGGTCCGCAGGATCCGTGCCGTCGCTGCGGAGATCGGACCGACGCCGGCCGGTTCCGCCTCGCTCGGATGTGCGCGGTATGGGTCCTGCACGATGTCGACGTTAGATGCGGCGTCAAGCGATCCGCGTCAGTCGTCCTCGTCCACCTCTGCCCTGGGCACGCCGTCGACACATGTGATCTTCACCCTGACGTCCCGCTCGTCGGACTCGAACTCGATCTCGACGTCATGACCTTGCTGGTTCTCTGCCTCGACCCGGAAGCCCTGGGCGGCAGTCCAGGTCACGACCTGGGCGTCCCTACCGTTGCATCGGGCGACGACGCTGCCGCCGGCGCTGTCGAAGGCCTGCGTAGCCGAGGCGACCGGTGGGTTCGACACCGGAGAGTCGGTCGCCGTGGGGGATTCGGTCGGCGGCGACGTCTGCTGCCCGGTGGCCGCCGGGGACGACGCCAGCGCCGCCGCGATCTCGGACTGGTCCAGCGTGCGGGTTGAGTCGCCGAATATCCCCGACCCGATCGATGAGACGGCGGCGAGGGTGACGGCCGCGGCGACGACCGCTGCTCCGACCCAGCCGGCCACGACCAGAAGGCCACGCGGCAATCGTGTCGGTCGTTCGCTCATGGGTCGAGCATTCCGGTCCCACTCATAACGGCAGGCTAAGGCTGTCATAAGGTCCGCCGTGCTGGGGCGCCGGCGAGTATCTGCTCGGATACCGTTCGACCGTGGTCCACCTGCTCCTGGTCGAGGACGACGCGACGATCCGCGCGGCGTTGATCCGCGCCCTCGGCGAACAGGGGCATGCGGTGTCATCGGCCTCGACGGGCGGTCAAGGGCTCCAGATAGCCGTGCAGGAGAGGCCCGACCTGGTCGTCCTCGACCTGGGACTGCCCGATCTCGACGGCCGGGAGGTCCTGTCCATGCTTCGGGCCGTCACGGATGTCCCGGTGATCGTGGCGACGGCCCGCGACGGCGATCCCGAGATCGTCGCTGCGTTGGAGGCCGGCGCGGACGACTACCTGGTCAAGCCGTTCAGCGCAGTCCAGCTACGGGCACGGATCGGCGCCGTGCTGCGGAGGGCAGGCGCCGGCCCGGACGACGACCCGTCGGTCGTCGTCGGCGGACTGCGGATCGACCCACGTTCGCGGGAGGCAGTCCTCGATGGCGAGCCGTTGGAGCTGACTCCACGCGAGTTCGACCTTCTCCACTACCTCGCGGCCCGGGCCGGGCAGGTGGTCAGCAAGCGCGAACTGTCCACCGAGGTGTGGCGGGCACCCTACGGCGGCGCCGACAAGACAGTCGACGTCCATCTGTCCTGGCTGCGGCGCAAGCTGGGCGAGACGGCCCAGCAGCCGAGGTTCCTGCACACCGTTCGCGGCGTCGGGGTCAAGCTCAGCCCACCGATGGCATGAGCGGATCCGAGATTCGGCGGTCGGGCCGATGAGGCGGTCGCTCGCGCTGCTGGTGGCCGCCACGACCTCGCTCGTCCTGGTCGCCTTCCTGGTGCCGCTCGCAGTGCTGGTCAGGTCGGCGACCGCCGAGCGCGCGGTGTCGGCGGCGAGCATCAGTGCGGCCGCCTTGGCCCCAATCGTCGCCACACCCGGAAACGACGAGGCGGTCGGGCGCGCGCTCGAGCTCGCCGAGGTCGACAGCGGGCATCCGTTCACGGTGTTCTATCCCAACGGCACCAGTGCCGGTACGCCGGTGGAGCGGTCGGACGCCGTGGCGCTCGCCCTGCTGGAGGGCCGGACGTTGACCGCCGAGGCGGACAGTGGTCGTGAGGTGGTCGTGTCCGTCGGCCTTCCCGACCGAGGTACCGCGGCGATTCGCACGTTCGTCCCGGCGGCGGAGCTCGGCAGCGGCGTGGCACGGACGTGGCTGGTGCTCGGCGCGCTGGGTGGCGGCCTGGTGGTCCTGGGTGTGCTCGTCGCCGATCGCATGGCGCGCGGCCTGGTCGGACCCGTCGTGGAGGCTTCCCGAGTGTCACACCGGCTCGCTGCAGGTGAGCTCGACGCCAGGGCGGAGCCGGGAGGGCCGCCGGAGATCCGCTCGGTCGCCACCGGCCTCAACCACCTGGCCGGGCAGATCACCGCCATGCTGCGCGAGGAACGCGAGTCGGTCGCAGACCTCTCGCACCGGTTACGCACACCGTTGACGGCACTGCGTCTTGAGGCCGAAGCGCTGCCCGTACCGGAACAGGCGCGGCGGATCGGCGACAGCGTCGACGCCCTCGAGAGAGCCGTCACGCAGGTGATCAACGACGCGCGGACCCGCGGCTTCTCCGGCGTCGGCGACGGAGCCTGCGACGCCGTCGAGGTCGTGTCCGACCGCGTGCGGTTCTGGTCGGTGCTCGCCGAGGACACCGACCGGGAGTTCTCGACTTCGCTCGCCGCCGGCCCCGTGATGGTGCGGGCGACGGCGGCCGACCTGGCCGCTTGTGTCGACGCGCTGCTCGGCAACGTCTTCGCGCACACGCCGGACGGCTCGCCGCTCGCCGTGCGCCTGGGAGATCGCCCCGCCGGCGGCGCGGTCATCGTCGTCGCCGACGGCGGCGAAGGCTTCGCGGCGGCCGATGCGGTGGACCGCGGCGCCAGTCGGGCAGCTTCGACCGGCCTGGGTATGGACATCGCGCGGCGAGCCGCGGAGAGCTCCGGCGGCAGGCTCTCGATCGGTACGTCGGATCTCGGTGGCGCGGAGGTCACCGTCGAGCTCGGCCCGGTCTTTGCCGCCCCTTAACTGTCATGTAGCGCGCCGCTAGGGCGTGCGTCGGCAGTCTCCGAGGTGTGGTGCCCGAACGGGCATCGGGAAGCGAGGAGAATGCCATGCCTGCACCGAAGTGGCTGACAGTAGCCGGAGTAGCCGGAGCACTCGTGGTCGGCGGCTCGGCAGTGGTGGCCGTGGCGGGGAGCGGTCCGTCCGGAGAGCCCGGTTCCGCGACCACGGTGTCGTCGAGCCCGACGGCATCCGCGAGCAGCACACCCGAGGCGAGTCCCAGTGACGCGTCCCGAGGTGTCGCGACACCGCACATCACCGGCACACCTGAGGCCGTGCCGGACGGATCCGGGGACATCATCTCCTCGGCGGAAGCCGTCGAGATCGCCCGCCGGGCGGTGACGGGCGGCGGGTCGTCACCGACCGTCGAGGAACTCGACCTCAAGTTCGAGGACGGCCGCCAGATCTGGGACGTCGAGTTCCTCGGCGACGACGAGGTCGAGGTCCACGCCGTGACCGGCGAGGTCGTGAAGCTCGAGCTGGGCGAGGACGGGGACGACCACAACAGCGGCCCCGGCAGCGGCGATGACGACGATGAGGACGGCGGTGGCAGTGGTCGCGGCGGTCACGACGACGGGCCGGACCACGACTAGGGCCCGCTCTACGGTGGCGAGGCAGCGGCTGCGTTCGGAGTTTGTCTGCACCGCCACATAACCTGGGCGCCGTGGTGGACCAACTCATCATCCGCGGCGCCCGCGAGCACAACCTCAAAGACGTCTCGCTCGACCTGCCCCGTGACGCGATCATCGTGTTCACGGGGCTGTCGGGCTCGGGCAAGTCGAGCCTTGCCTTCGACACGATCTTCGCCGAGGGCCAGCGCCGCTACGTCGAGTCCCTGTCCGCGTACGCCCGTCAGTTCCTCGGCCAGATGGACAAGCCCGATGTCGACTTCATCGAAGGGCTCTCGCCGGCGGTCTCGATCGACCAGAAGTCCACGTCGCGCAACCCGCGGTCCACGGTCGGCACGATCACCGAGGTCTACGACTACCTGAGGCTTCTCTACGCCCGGGCCGGGCGGCCGCATTGTCCCCAGTGTGGCCGGCCCATCGGCCGGCAGACTCCCCAGTCGATCGTCGACCGGGTCCTGGAGCTCGACGACGGCTCGCGGTTCCAGGTGCTGGCGCCCGTCGTCCGGGCTCGCAAGGGCGAGTACGGCGACCTGTTCCGGACCCTTCAGACCCAAGGCTACGCGCGCGCCCGGGTCGACGGCATCGTCCACCAGTTGACCGATCCGCCGAGGCTGAAGAAGCAGGAGAAGCACACAATCGAGGTGGTGGTGGACCGTCTCACCGTCAAGGAGACGGCCAAGCGGCGGCTGACCGACTCGGTGGAGACGGCGCTGCGCCTCTCCGGTGGGTTGGTGACGCTGGAGTTCGTCGACCTTCCCGACGACGACCCGCACCGGGAGCGGGTCTTCTCCGAGCACCTGTACTGCCCCTACGACGACCTGTCCTTCGAGGAGCTCGAGCCGCGGTCGTTCTCGTTCAACTCGCCGTTCGGCGCGTGTCCGGCCTGCACGGGGATCGGCACCACCATGGAGGTCGACCCCGAGCTGGTCGTCCCCGACCCGAGCCGGAGTCTCGACCAGGGCGCGCTGGCTCCGTGGTCGGGCGGTCAGAGCTCAGAGTACTTCGGCCGGATCGTGGAGGCGCTGGCCGAGACCATCGGCTTCCGTACCGACCTGCCGTTCGAGCGGCTGCCCGCGAAGGCTCGCACGGCGCTGGTCCATGGGTACGACGGACAGGTCCACGTCCGGTACCGCAACCGGTACGGGCGCGAGCGGTCGTACTACACAACCTACGAGGGTGTGATCCCCTGGGTGCAGCGGCGTCACGCCGAGGCCGAGTCCGACACCAGCCGCGAACGGTTCGAGGGCTTCATGCGCGAGGTCCCGTGCGCCGCATGCGGCGGCGCACGGCTCAAACCCGTGAGTCTGGCGGTCACCTTCGCCGGCAAGAGCATCGCCCAGTTGGCCGCGATGCCCATCGGCGACTGCGCCGTGTTCCTCCGCGAGCTCTCGCTCACCGACCGGGAACGGCAGATTGCCGAGCGGGTTCTCAAGGAGATCAACGAGCGGCTGCGGTTCCTGGTCGACGTCGGCCTCGACTACCTGACGCTGGACCGGTCCTCGGGCACGCTGGCTGGCGGCGAAGCGCAGCGGATCCGGCTCGCCACCCAGATCGGCTCGGGGTTGGTCGGCGTGCTCTACGTCCTCGACGAACCGTCGATCGGCCTGCACCAGCGCGACAACCGCCGGCTGATCGAGACACTGATTCGGCTGCGCGACCTCGGGAACACCCTCATCGTCGTCGAGCACGACGAAGAGACGATCCGGGTCGCCGACTGGGTCGTCGACATCGGGCCCGGCGCGGGCGAGCACGGTGGCCAGATCGTGGTCTCCGGCAGTGTCGACGACCTGCTGCACGACCCGGGCTCGATCACCGGGGCGTACCTGTCCGGGCGGCGCAGCATCGCGCTGCCGGGCGAACGACGCAAGCCGGAGTCCGATCACGAGCTGACCGTCGTGGGAGCGCGCCAACACAACCTGCGCGACGTCACCGTGAGCTTCCCGCTGGGCTGCTTCATCGGCGTCACCGGCGTGAGCGGCTCCGGCAAGTCGACACTGGTCAACGACATCCTCTATAACGCGCTGGCCAAGCAGATCTACTCGTCCCGAACGGTGCCGGGCCGGCATCGCCGGATCGAGGGCACCGACAAGGTCGACAAGGTCGTTCACGTCGACCAGTCCCCGATCGGGCGCACACCGCGGAGCAACCCGGCCACCTACACGGGGGTGTTCGACAGCATCCGCAGGCTCTTCGCCGACACCCAGGAGGCGAAGATCCGCGGCTACCAGCCGGGCCGGTTCTCCTTCAACGTCAAGGGTGGGCGCTGCGAGAACTGCGGGGGCGACGGCACGATCAAGATCGAGATGAACTTCCTGCCCGACGTCTACGTCCCGTGCGAGGTGTGCCACGGGGCCCGGTACAACCGCGAGACGCTGGAGGTCCATTACAAGGGCCGAACGATCTCCGAGGTGCTGGAGATGCCGATCGAGGAGGCGCTGGACTTCTTCGCGCCGGTCGAGCGGATCGCCCGCCACCTACGCACGCTGGTCGAGGTGGGACTGGGCTACGTCCGGCTGGGCCAGCCGGCGCCCACCCTGTCCGGCGGAGAGGCGCAACGGGTCAAGCTCGCCTCCGAGCTGCAGAAACGCGCCACCGGCCGCACCGTCTACGTTCTCGACGAACCGACCACAGGCTTGCATTTCGAGGACATCAGGAAGCTCATCGGCGTGCTGCAGGGGCTGGTCGACAAGGGCAACACGGTCATCGTCATCGAGCACAACCTCGACGTGATCAAGACCGCCGACTGGGTGATCGACATGGGCCCCGAGGGCGGCACCGGCGGCGGCGCCGTCATCGCCACCGGCACACCCGAGGAGGTCGCCGATGTGCCCGAAAGCCACACCGGCGTGTTCCTCCGCCATGTGCTGGGCAGGCGGGCGCCGAGTCTGCGACCTGCGGTCGTCTGAACCGAGCGGGTCACCCGGCCGTGTCAAATACGACTGGCAGCCGACGAGAGGATCGTGATGACCGAGCGGGACCCGTCGAGCAAGATCGCGCCCACAGGGTCGACGGAGCTCGGGCGCCGGGTGGTGCTGCTCGGTGCCGGCGCCGTCGGTGTGGCCGGGGTCCTGGCCGCCTGCGGGGGCAGTGACAGCCCTGGCGCCGGAGCCGACACTGCCTCGCCCGAGGCGAGTCCGAGCACGCCGACCGGTACGCCGGCACAACCGCCGAGCGCAGCGCCGTCCGAGACCAGCAGTGGCGGAACGCCGCTGGCCGCCACTGCCGATATCCCGGTGGGCGGTGGGCTGGTCGTGTCGGCCGAGCAGGTCGTGGTGACCCAACCGACGGCCGGCGAGTTCAAGGGGTTCACCAGCATCTGCACGCACCAGGGCTGTGAGGTCTCGCGGGTCGAGGACGGTGTCATCTCCTGCCCGTGCCACGGCAGTCAGTACTCGGCTGCCGACGGCTCGGTCTCGCGGGGCCCCGCGCCCGCGCCCCTGGCCGAAGTCGCCGTCACGGTCGAGGGTGACCAGGTCCTCCTCGGCTGAGGTTGCCGAGTCCGGTCCAGAGCGGCACGCTCGCCTCGGACCGTTAGGCGTCTGATGCGTCTGATGCGCGAACTAGGCTGAGGAGTTGTGCCGGACCCGTCGACCTACCGTCCCGCGCCCGGGTCGGTTCCCGACGAACCGGGCGTCTACCGGTTCAGCGACGCCGCAGGTCGCGTGGTCTACGTCGGGAAGGCGAAGAGCCTGCGGTCCCGGCTGAACTCGTACTTCCAGGACCTGTCCGCTCTCCATCCACGGACGCTCGCGATGGTCACGACGTCCGCGAAGGTCGAGTGGACGGTCGTCCGGACAGAGGTGGAAGCACTCCAGCTCGAGTATTCGTGGATCAAGGAGTTCGATCCGCGCTTCAATGTGCGCTACCGCGACGACAAGTCCTACCCGTACCTCGCCGTCACGCTGGACGAGGAGTTTCCGCGCGCCCTGGTCATGCGCGGAGCCAAGAAGCGAGGCGTGCGCTACTTCGGGCCGTATGCCCACGCCTGGGCGATCCGCGAGTCGCTCGACCAGTTGCTGCGGGTCTTTCCGGTGCGTAGCTGCTCGAAGGGAGTCTTCCGGCGGGCTTCGCAGGTAGGCCGACCCTGCCTGCTGGGTTACATCGGCAAATGCTCGGCACCGTGTGTCGGGCGGGTCACGGCCGACGAGCACCGGGCGATCGTCGAGGATCTGGTCGCCTTTCTCGAGGGCCAGACGACCAGGTACGTCCGCCGGCTCGAGCGCGACATGCGTGCCGCCGCGAAGGAGCAGGATTACGAGCGGGCCGCCCGGCTCCGCGACGACATCGCGGCCCTGCAACGGGCAATGGAGCAAAACGCCGTGGTCCTCGGCGACGCGACGGACGCCGACGTCATTGCGCTGGCCGAGGACCCGCTAGAGGTGGCGGTCCACATCTTCTACGTGCGCGGCGGCCGTGTCCGCGGCCAGCGCGGCTGGGTTGCCGACAAGGCCGACGACGCACCCACCGGCGAGCTGGTCGAGAGGTTCCTTCTCCAGCTCTACGGTGAGAACGGTGCCGAGGCCGTCCCACACGAGATCCTGGTGCCCGCGTTGCCGGACGATCGGGACGAGACCCGGGCGCTGCACGAGCTGCTGGAGGAGCTCCGCGACGGCCGGATCGACCTGCGTGTGCCGCAGCGAGGCGACAAGCGCGCCCTCCTGGGCACGGTGACCCGGAACGCCGAGCAGGCGCTGGCGCTGCACAAGACCAAGCGGGCGAGCGATCTCACAACCCGCAGCCGTGCGCTGGAGGAGATCCAGCGTGCGCTGGAGTTGGACGAGGCGCCGCTGCGGATCGAGTGTTACGACGTCTCCAACCTGCAGGGGACCGACGTTGTCGCGTCGATGGTCGTCTTCGAGGACGGGCTTCCGCGCAAGTCGGAGTACCGACGCTTCGCGGTCCGTGGTCATCAGGGCTTCGACGATCTCGCCGCCATCCGCGAGGTGCTGGGCCGCCGGTTCAAGCGGTTGACCGACGAGCGCGAGCCGGACGCCGCCGCGCAGCCGCTCGACCCCGAGACCGGGCGGCCGCGGAAGTTCGCCTACGCACCGGGCCTGGTCGTCGTGGACGGCGGAAAGCCGCAGGTCGATGCGGCCCGGTTGGCGATGGATGAGGCGGGGGTCTCGGACATTCCGGTGGTCGGCCTGGCCAAGCGGCTGGAGGAGGTCTTCGTCGACGGCTCCGACGACCCGGTGATACTCCCGCGGACCAGCGAAGGGCTCTACCTCCTGCAGCGGGTCAGGGACGAAGCACACCGGTTCGCGATCGCGTTCCATCGGCAGCGACGCTCTCGCTCCATGGTCGACAGCCTGCTGGACGGCATAGCCGGGCTGGGTCCGGCCCGCCGGCGGGCGCTGTTCGCCCGGTTCGGCTCACTCAGGCGGCTGCGTGCGGCGGATGTCGACGAGATCGCCGCGGTGCCTGGGATCGGCCGCCAGACCGCCCAGGCCGTCGCCGATGCTGTGGCCCAGCGGCGCCCGGCGTCCGCCGTCAACATGGCCACGGGTGAGATCCTCGATCCGGAGCGGAGCGACCAGGGGGGACCATGAGTGAGCCGACCGAGTTGTTGCTGGTCACCGGCATGTCCGGCGCCGGGAAGACCGCTGCGACGGCGTCGCTGGACGACCTCGGCTGGTTCGTCGTCGACAACCTGCCCCCATCGCTGCTGATGGAGCTGGTCGACACGGTCACGGCCCGCACCGACCACCGGCGTATCGCCGTGGTGGCCGACGTCCGCGGTGGCGTCTTCTTCGGAGAGCTGCGGGGTGCGCTCGATGAACTGGCCTCACGTGGCGTACGCCCGCAGGTCCTGTTCCTGGAGGCCAGCGACGAGTCCCTGGTGCGGCGGTTCGAGTCGGCCCGACGTCCGCACCCCCTGCAGGGGGAGGGCCGGGTACTGGGCGGGATCACGCGTGAGCGCGAAGAGCTGGCCGAGCTCCGAGCCGGCGCCGACCTGGTCATCGACACCTCGCTGCTGAACGTCCATGAACTGGCCAGCCGGATCCGGACCGCGTTCGCCGGAGAGCAGCTCGGCCTGCGGGCCATCGTCGTGTCGTTCGGCTACAAGTACGGCCTGCCGGCCGACGCCGACGTCGTCGCGGACATGCGATTCCTGCCCAACCCGCACTGGGTGCCGGAGCTGCGTGCGCAGACCGGACGCGATGCCGACGTGAGGGAGTACGTCATGGGGCAGCCCGGTGCCCCGGAGTTCCTGGACCGGTATGCGGAACTGATCTTGATGGCGTCCGACGGCTACCTTCACGAGGGCAAGAGGTTCGTCACCGTCGGCATGGGCTGCACCGGCGGCAAGCACCGCAGCGTCGCCATGTCGGAGGCCCTGGCCGACCTCCTGCGCCAGCACGGGATCGAGACGCTGGTCGTCCATCGCGACCTCGGCCGGGAGTGACAGCGCCGGTGACCGATCCGCGGCTCGCGGGCCCCAAGGTCGTTGCGCTCGGCGGCGGCCATGGCCTGGCCGCCTCACTCTCCGCACTGCGCCGGGTCAGCGGTCGCCTCACCGCCGTCGTCACCGTCGCCGACGACGGTGGCTCGAGCGGCCGGCTGCGGCAGGAGCTCGGGGTGCTACCACCCGGTGACCTGCGGATGGCGCTGGCGGCGCTGTGCGGCGACGACGACTGGGGCCGGACGTGGGCGCGCGTGCTGCAGCACCGGTTCTCCAGCAGTGGTGAGCTGCACAACCATGCGGCGGGCAACCTCCTGATCGTCGCACTGTGGGAGCTGTTGGGCGGGCACGTCGAAGGCCTGGACTGGGTGGGCCGGTTGCTGGGCGCACAGGGGCGGGTACTGCCGATGTCGTCGACCCCGCTGGACATACGGGCGCAGGTCGCCGAGCTCGGCGTCGGTCTCGGCAACGCCCGCGAGATCACGACCGTCGTTGGCCAGAACGCCGTCGCGACGGTGGCGGGCACGGTGGTTGCGGTGGAGCTCGTGCCGAGCGATCCTCCGGCCTGTCCGGAGGCGGTGGACGCGATCGCCGAGGCCGACTGGGTCGTGCTCGGTCCAGGGTCGTGGTTCAGCAGCGTCATCCCGCACCTGCTCGTGCCGGAGCTGCGGTGTGCCCTGGTCGAGACGTCTGCCCGCCGGATGGTCACGCTGAACCTGTCGGCGGAGGGCGGCGAGACCGAAGGCTTCACCCCGGAGATGCATCTGGAGGTCCTCGGCGCCTATGCGCCGGACATGCGGCTCGACGCCGTGATCGCCGACCGAGGCTCCGTTCCCGACGAGGCGATGCTGCGCCGGGTCGCCGCTGACTTCGGCGCCGAGGTCTCCGTGACCGACGTCGCGATCGGCGACGGGACACCTCGTCACGATCCCGAGCGTCTCGCGCATGCGTACGCCGACACCTTCGGTCGTGGCAGGATCCCTCCATGGCGATGACCGCTTCCGTAAAGGACGAGTTGGCCCGCCTCGAGGTCACCAAGCAGTGCTGCCGCAAGGCCGAGGTGTCTGCCTTGCTGCGCTTCGGCGGTGGCCTGCACATCGTCAGCGGCAAGATCGTCATCGAAGCGGAGCTGGACACGGGTGCGGCCGCGCGTCGGCTCCGGCGTGACATCGCCGAGGTGTACGGACACGAGAGTGACATCGCCGTGGTGTCGGCCGGTGGCCTGCGAAAGGGCAGCCGCTACGTCGTTCGGGTGGTCAACGACGGCGAGACGCTGGCCCGTCAGACCGGGCTCATCGACGGCAGTGGCCGACCGGTCCGCGGTCTTCCGCCGCAGGTTGTCTCCGGATCGACCTGTGATGCCGAGGCCGCGTGGCGCGGTGCCTTCCTGGCCCATGGGTCGCTCACCGAACCCGGCCGGTCGTCCGCGATCGAGGTGACGTGTCCCGGCCCCGAGGCCGCGCTCGCCCTGGTGGGCGCCGCCCGGCGGATCGGAATCCAGGCAAAGGCTCGCGACGTCCGCGGCATCGACCGCGTGGTCGTGCGCGACGGCGACGCGATCGGTGCGCTGCTGACCAGACTCGGCGCCCATGACAGCGTCCTCGCCTGGGAGGAGCGGCGGATGCGGCGCGAGGTCCGCGCCACGGCGAACCGGCTGGCGAACTTCGACGACGCCAACCTCC
>DAIUDS010000032.1:0-16694 GCA_036845485.1 Jiangellaceae bacterium | reverse complement strand
ACCACCGCCTCGCCTTGTACGACGCGGAGCAGCGGATGGTCTTCGGGGCCAACACGTATCGGGCATTCGCGCGGATGCTGGCCTCGAGCACCGAGGAGTCCGAAGTGCGTGACCCATGGGTCACTCGGATGAGGAGCCTGCCGGCAACGGTGGTGTCGACCACACTGGAAGGACCCCTCGACTGGCCGGACGCGACCGTCGTGCGCGGTGACGCCGTCGACGTCGTCGCCCGGCTCAAGGAGGAGTCCGAGGTGCCGTTGCGCTCGCACGGCAGCCTGTCGATGAACCGGGCGCTGATGGCCGCCGGCCTAGTCGACCGCGTGCAAGTGACGCTCTTCCCGGTCATCACCGGTCAGACCGGCGTGGACCCGATCTTCCAGGGTGCGGCCGACTTCGACCTCGAGCTGCTCGAGAGCCGGACACTCGACGGTCATATCCAAGAGCTCATCTACCGACCCACCCTCCATTGACCTTCCGGATTCGAAGAGCAGCCATCGGGTGAGCTCGTGAATCGCCGCGGCGTGTCCGGAGCGTTTGTTCCGTGAGGGGTATCCTCCCGGAGTTGGTCCTGGACTGCCGGCGGGATGGTGTGGTCTCCGTTCTTGCCAATGCATCGGATTGGCCGTCGGGGACTTCGAGGCCGTCGACGTCTGGATGGTGTCGGGTGGTAGAAATCGGGTGGCGATTGGGACAAACTCCGCTGTTGAGGTCACCGCCCTCCGCTCAATCCCATCCGAGGGCACTGGAAGGAGCATCTGGTGAGTCCCCTGCCCGCGCTGACACGCCGTTCTGTTCTCGGCTTCGCGCCCGTAGCTTTGACCCTCGGTCTGGCCGGCAGCGCGCCGGCCGTCGCTGTCGTTGACGACGGCGTCGACCACGACCATCCGTTCTCCACCCCGCGGAACGCGGCTCAGGTCGCGTTCCACGACGCGATGCGCAAGCTGTGGGAAGACCACGTGACCTGGACACGGTTGGCGATCGTGACCTTCGCCGCAGGATACGGAGGGTTTGGTGCCACCGCGGAGCGGTTGCTGCAAAACCAGGTCGACATCGGCGACGCGGTCAAGCCCTTCTACGGCGACGCGGCGGGCGCACAGCTGACCGCGTTGCTGCACGATCACATCACCATCGCCGTCGAGATCCTGCAGGCGGCCAAGGCCGGCGACACCGACGCCTTCGACGACGCGACTGCCCGCTGGTACGCCAACGCCAACGACATCGCCGACTTCCTCTTCGCCGCCAACCCGCAGTTCTGGCCCCAGGACATGATGCGGGCGGACATGAAGACGCACCTGGACCAGACCTTGGCCGAGGCCGCCCATGAGCTGGCCGGTGATTACGCCGCCAGCGTGGCCGACTACGAAGAGGCGCACCTCCACATCCTGGCCATGGCCGACGTGCTCAGCTCGGGCATCATCGGACAGTTCCCGTCCCGCTTCCGCTGAGCCACATCCCGGGGCGCGCAGTTCCCATCGCGCTAGGCGGGTTCACGGCACACCACCTCGCGGGCCAACGGCGCCGCACGTCCTGCAAGCGCAGCGACTGTTCGGTGACCCTGACGACCTGCTACGGGTCGTCAGCCGCGACCTGCCCGACTTCCAGCGGGTCTACGACCGCCTCGCTACCCTGCCCGGAGTCCAACGTCTCAGCTCCACCCTCATGATGACGACGGTGGCCGAGAACCCGCCGCTGCCCCAATGACAAGCACCCAGCTGAGTAGTTGAGTCCGTAGGGGCCCGACGTGATCATGTCCACTCATCGGCACGACCGCGCGCTCCGCGGCATGTCCGAGTGCATCATGCTCGCGCGTTCCACGCATAGTCATGCATTGACTGGCGGTCACCGCGAGATCGCCCGCAGCACGGATGCCCGTCGACATGGTCGCCCTTCACGAGCGCTCACTGCAGTAAGCGCGTATTGCCGGATAGGGGCGCGACTGCGCCCTGGAGCAGGCGCTGTAGGGCGGTTCCTTTCTGGGGTCCGTGCCCCGAGTCGATGCTGGAACGGTCATTGCGCCGACGTGCGGGCTGGATGTTCTTGTTGTTGTGGAACACGTTCTCGGGGTCGTACTTCGCTTCCACATCGGCGAGCCGCCTGTAGGTGTCGTCGCCGTAGGCCTCGCGCACTCGGCCTGTGTCGTCATCGGAGTCCAGGAAGTTCACATAGACGCCGGCACGGTGGGTTTCGGTCGAGGGCCTCGGTCGATGGTGCCGTTCCATACGGCTCGGGCGTGGTCGTACCCGTCGTGGTCGGGGGCTATCAGGTCGCCCCGGAAGCCGGGGAACCGCATCGTGGTTGGTGCTGTCACTTTTCTGCTCACTGTGACCCGGCCAGCGCACCAGGCCCTCGAACCGCCCCGTCCGCGCCCAACGCAGCGGGCCGGGGGGACTCCGCTAGCCCTCCTCCCGTCGACGGAGGCACACCGACGTGGGCAGCACAGTGTTCGGGAACTTCGGCGTAGCCGTGAGCCTCTCACCTGCGAGTTTGCCGTCGGGCTGGCGGTGTGATGGTTCAGGACACCGTCGGGCTGGCGGTGTCGGGCTGGCGGGATTTGAACCCACGACCCCTTGACCCCCAGTCAAGTGCGCTACCAAACTGCGCCACAGCCCGGCCGCCGTCGCGAGTGCATGCCGGTCGCGTCGGGGCGCTGAAACTCTACCTCACCCTGCAGGTCTGTCCCCGGTAAGCATTTCCAGCCGGTGCGGACTCATCTCCCGGAGAGCCGGTCGACGACGGGAGCGAACGTCTCGATCGCCCGGTCGGACACGACGTAGTACGAGAAGCCGTACTCGTCGCGTCGGGCCTGCATCACGTCGACGATGCGGTCCAATGACCCCACGAAGACCGATGGCATCCGCAGGACGTGGTCGGCGCCCAGACCGTCCCAGCCGCGCTGGGCGGCAAAGGCTTCGGCCGCGCTCATGTGGTCGTCGGCAAGCACGGGAGAGATCATCATGCTGAGCTCGACCTGGTCGAAACGGTCGCCGGCCCCGTCGCGGATCCACTCGACCTTCTGCGCCGTCGCCTCGGGCGTGCGTTCGGACGGGTCCTCGGAGATCGTCCCATTCGACAGGGCCTTCGGCAGGATTCCGACGACGTCGGCCTCGCGGCCGGCGATCCGCAGCATCCGCCGGCTGCCCGCGCCGACCAGGATCGGGGGATGCGGCCGCTGCACCGGCCGGGGGAACGTCGTCAGGTCGCTCACCGAATAGTGCTCGCCGGTGAACGTCACCGCCGACCCCGAGAGCAACCCCTTGACCAAATCGATCGACTCCTCGAGACGGCTCACCCGAACGCCGCCCGGGTCGAACGACATTCCGGCGCTCAGATATTCGTCCCGCAGCCAGCCGGCGCCGATGCCCAGCTCGAGGCGGCCGTCGGAGATCGCGTCGAGTGTCGCCGCTTCCTTGGCCAGCATGACCGGATGCCGGTAGTCGTTGTCGAGGACGAGCGTGCCGACGCGCAACGTCGACGTGGCGACGGCGGCAGCTGTCAGGGCGACCATCGGGGCGAGTTGGTCGCCGAAGGGCTCCCCGACGAAGTGGTCGCGCAGGAGCAGCGTGGCGTAGCCCAGGTCCTCCGCCCGGCTCGCCCGGTCGACCAGCTCCTTCGGGGAGCGGATCGACTCACCCACGATCCCGAAGCGAAATCGGTGCTCGGTCATGTGCCTCTCCTTTCGGGGTCCGCACACCAGTCTCGCGAGCAGCCGGCACCGATACTGGCGGGTTTCGGACACGGCACCGACCAATCGCGGGGTCGGCGACTCCACCGTGGGGTAGACAAGGCGCATGGCGCGCAAGAGCGAGCGGCTGGAGACCTATCGCCAGAAGCGCTCCTTCGCAAAGACACCTGAGCCGAGCGGTAAGCGGCAGCCGAAGCGCCGCCGGTCGAGCAAGGAGACGCCTGACAGATTCGTCGTCCAGGAGCACCATGCACGCCGGCTGCATTGGGACCTCCGACTGGAGCGGAACGGCGTCCTGGTGTCGTGGGCGCTGCCTCGCGGCTTCCCGGACAATCCCGACGAGAACCGGCTCGCCGTGCACACCGAGGACCATCCGCTCGAGTACCTGACGTTCGAAGGCGATATTCCGGCCGGCGAGTACGGCGGCGGGAAGATGACCGTGTGGGACTCCGGCGGGTACGACGCCGAAAAGTTCACCGAGGACAAGGTGGTAGTGCGCTTCGACGGCAAACGCGTCCAAGGCAGATATGCGCTGTTCCAGACCCGCGACCGCGACTGGATGATCCATCGCATGGACCCACCGGAAGCGGGGCGAGACCCGATGCCCGAGGACATCGTGCCCATGGCCGCCACTCTGTCCCGTCTCCCCGCTCGCGACGAGGGATGGGGCTACGAGATCAAGTGGGACGGCGTGCGTGCGATCGGATATGCCGAGCCCGGCCGGCTTCGCCTGGTCAGCCGCACCTTGCGCGACGTCACGGCGCAGTATCCCGAGATCGGGTCCATGACACGCGACATCGGAGCGCGGCGTCTGGTGCTCGACGGCGAGATCGTCGCCTTCGACGACACAGGCCGGCCGAGCTTCCAGCGCCTGCAGCCCCGGATGCACGTGAAGTCCGAGTCCGAGATCCGCCGCCGCCGCACCGATACCCCGGTGACGTATGTGGTGTTCGACCTGCTCTATCTCGACGGCCGTTCGCTCCTGGATAGGCCGTACCAGGAACGGCGGCGGGAGCTCGAAGCGCTGGGCCTCGGTGGCCAGAGTTGGCAGGTGCCCGCCTACCAGCGAGGCGAGGGCCGAGCGTTCCTGGACGCGAGCAGGGCGCAGGGCCTGGAAGGCATCGTGGCAAAGCGTCTGGACAGCACCTACCAGCCGGGGCGGCGCGCTCAGGACTGGCTGAAGGTGAAGAACGTGCGGCGGCAGGAGGTGGTGATCGGCGGCTGGGTCGCAGGCCAGGGCCGCCGGGAGGGCGAGCTGGGCGCCCTGCTCGTCGGCTACTACGACAGCGATGACGGCAAGGCGCGGCTCCGCTTTGCCGGCAAGGTGGGAACCGGCTTCGACGCGGCCGCGTTGCGGCTGCTCCGGGACCGGCTCGAGCCGCTGCGAACCGATCGCAGCCCGTTCACCGGCCGCCAGCCGCAGAAGGATGCCGTATTCGTCGAGCCGAAGGTGGTGTGCGAGGTCGAGTTCTCGGAATGGACGGGTTCCGGTACGTTGCGCCATCCCTCCTACCAAGGGCTGCGCGACGACAAGCCGGCGACCGACGTGGTGCGCGAGGTCGGCTAGTGTCGAAGGTCGCCAGGCAGGGTGGTCTCGAGGAGGCAGTGGATGGAGGTCCAGGAGACGGGGGTCCAAACCGACCGCCTTTTCACGATTCCGAATCTGCTCTCGTTCACCCGGCTTCTGGGCGTCCCGCTGTTCCTGTGGCTCGTGCTCGTACCGGAGGCGGACGGCTGGGCCTTCGTCGTGCTGGCGGTGTCGGCGTTCACCGACTACCTCGACGGCAAGCTTGCCCGACGCTGGAACCAGATCAGCCGAGTGGGCCAGCTGCTGGACCCGCTGGCCGACCGCCTGTACGTCTTGTCGACGGTCGTCGCGCTCACGATTCGGGAGATCATTCCGCTGTGGTTCGCCGTCCTCCTGGTTGGTCGTGATGTCCTCCTGCTCGGCCTGGTCCCGGCACTGCGCCGCCGTGGGTTGATCGTCCTGCCGGTCCACTTCCTGGGAAAGGCCGCCACCTTCTGCCTGCTCTGCGCGTTGCCGCTGCTGCTACTCGGTGGCGAGGACAGCACGCTGGAGCAGCTGGCCGAGGTCTTCGGCTGGGCGTTCGCCGTCTGGGGCGTGGGCCTGTACTGGTGGGCCCTGCTGCTATACGTCGAGCAGGCTCGCCGGTTGATGCGCACGGCCTGACAACCCTGTAATACGGCTCGCGCCGCTGTCGGCAACGCCTGCGCGTCATGCAACGATAAGGACGTGGTGACGCGGCAGGGGAGGCGCGTCCGGCCGGTCGAACGGCTGGATGCGTCGATGTCGTTGATCACCGACCTATTCGCCCATCCGCTGGACGAGGGCTACCAGGATGCCGCCGACCGGCGCCGGGCGGCCGGTGGTCCGGCGTCGTCGGGGAGCGGGCGCCGCTTGTCTCCCGCGCTGATGGGTGGCCTGGTCGCGCTCGGGCTGCTGTTGAGCATCGCAGCGGTACAGGTGCGCAACGAGCGCGGTGTCGTCTCGGCCGAGCGCGAGTCCCTGGTGCAACGGATCGAGGTCGCGAACACCCACACCGACGAGCTCGAGAGCTTGCTTGCCGATGTCGAGGGCGACATCGTCGAGATCGAGTCGGACCAGCTGGACAACGCCGCGGTGGGGCAGGAGCTGCGCGACTCCGTGGCTGCGCTTCAGAGTGCCACCGGGACGGGAGCTGTCGAAGGGCCCGGAGTCGTGGTCGAGGTCGACAATGCCGAGGCAGGCGAGCCGGGGTCCACCGACGTGGTGCTCGACGTCGACATTCAGCAGGTCGTCAACGGGCTCTGGGCGGCCGGCGCCGAGGCGGTCAGCGTCAACGGCGAGCGGGTCACCGCGCTCACCGCGATCCGCATGGTCAACGAGGTCATCCTGGTGAACTTCCGGCCCCTCAAACCTCCATTCGAGGTGCAGGCGATCGGAGACACCCGGACGATGGCCCGCCGCTTCCTCGAGGGATCCGGCGGCAGCTGGCTGCTGACGGTCGCGGAGGACAACGGCATCCAGTTCGACGTCCGCACCGAGGACTCGTTGACCCTGCCCGGTGCGAGTGCCGCCCTGCGCATAGCCGAGCCCGAGGAGGAGACGTGATACCGGCCATCGGCCTGCTGCTCGGCATCGCCGCCGGCCTGCTGTTCGACGTAGAGGTACCGCTCGAGCTGCAGCCCTATCTACCGATCGCTGTGGTTGCAGCGCTGGACGCCGTCTTCGGCGGTCTGCGCGCCGTGATGGACGGCGTGTTCAACGACAAGGTCTTCGTCGTCTCGTTCGTGGCCAACGTCCTCATTGCGGCGCTCATCGTGTTCCTGGGCGATCAGCTCGGTGTGGGAGCCCAGCTGTCGACGGCGGTCATCGTCGTGCTCGGGATCCGCATCTTCACCAATGTCGCCACCATCCGCCGCCACGTGTTCCGTGCCTGAGTCCGCACATCCCCCCGCTGGCTCCGTCACGCCGGAGCGTGATGGTCCGCCGCCTCCGTCCCTCCCGGATCCCGCCGTGCTGCGCGAGCCGGACCCGCCGGTGCCATTCGTCCCCAGGGCGCCGACGGGTCCGAGTCGGCTCATGCGCGCGCTGCGGGCCAAACCGGATCTCGGGCAGGTGGCGGTCGGTGCGCTGGTCGGCCTGCTCGGGTTCGCAGCGGCTGTGCAGATCCAGGCCGACGAGGACGACCTGCTCAGCCGGGCCCGCCGCGCCGACCTGATCCAGATCCTCGACGGCCTCACCGAGCGCGGAGACCGCCTGGAGAACCAGATCGCCGAGCTCGACGCGGATCGTCGTGAGCTGCTGTCCGGTGCGGACAGCGAGCAGGCCGCACTCGATCAGGCCGAAGCGCGGGCTCAGCAACTCGCCGTGCTCGCCGGCACCGCAGCCGCCAGCGGGCCGGGCATCGTCGTTACGGTGACCGATCCGGACGCCGTGGTTGATGCGCTTACCCTGTTGTCCGCGGTGCAGGAGCTGCGTGACGCGGGCGCGGAGGCGATCGAGATTTCCGGCGCCGGCGACAGCCAGGTCCGGGTTGTGGCCAGCACGTACTTCCTCGACAGCGCCGACGGCGTCGAAGTCGACGGTGTGGAGCTGCGGCCGCCGTACCGGATCACCGCCATCGGGGAGCCGGAGACCATGGCAAGCGCCATGCAGTTCCCGCAGGGTGTGGTCTCGCGGGTGTCTGACAAGGGCGGCCGCGCGACCGTGAGCCAGGAGGACCAGCTCACCGTCGACGCGCTGCACCGGGCCACGTCCCCCGAGTACGCTAGCCCGGCCCCTGACGACGCCGGCTGACACTCGAGGAGGCGGAGATGTACCCCGACGACCTCAGGTACACCGCGGAACACGAGTGGCTACGCAGCCCGGGCGACGCCGAGGACAGCGTGCGGGTCGGCATCACCCACTTCGCTCAAGAGCAGCTCGGCGACATCGTCTACGTGCAGCTGCCCGAAGTCGGGGAAGAGGTTGTCGCGGGTGCGCCGTGCGGCGAGCTGGAGTCGACGAAGAGTGTCAACGACCTGTTCGCTCCGGTGACCGGGCGGGTCGTGGCTCGCAACGACGAGCTCGACACCGCACCTGAGCAAGTCAACGCCGACCCTTACGGAGCGGGCTGGATGATCGAGATCGTCCCGGCCGACCCGTCCGAGCTGGACGGGCTGATGGCCGCGGACGACTACCAGGCCCAGGTCGAGGGCTAACCCTCGACGTCCGGTTGACCCCTCGACTCGCTCGGCCCTAGGTTTCCAGGGACCGTCAACCCTCAGGTGGCGATCGAGGGTCCACCCGACCGGGCGATCCGTCACCTCCGTCAGTCCGCGGGACAGCCGCGGTAGGAGGCCGAGCCGATGCCGTTCTGCACGCAGTGCGGGCACGAGAATCCAGCGGATGCGAACTTCTGCTCCCGTTGCGGTGCCCGACTGACCCCTGTGCCCGTTGCCGAATCCGGCACCGACTCCACCAGCACGCTGGCGATCGCCCACGAGGACGTCGACCGGGAGGAGACGGCGCGCGACGAGGTCGGAGACCTCGGACCGGCGGACCAGGCCGCCGTCGACGCACTTCCGGCCGGCAGCGCGCTGCTTGTGGTCCTGCGGGGCCCCAACGCCGGCAGCCGTTTTCTACTGGACACCAACGCGGTGAGTGCCGGCCGGCACCCCGACTCGGACATCTTTCTCGACGACGTGACCGTTTCGCGGCGGCATGCGGAGTTCCACCGCACCGACGACGGCTTTGTCGTGAGCGACGTGGGGAGCCTCAATGGCACCTACGTCAACCGCGACCGTATCGACGAGGTGTTGCTGACCAACGGCGACGAGGTCCAGGTGGGCAAGTACCGCATGGTCTACTACTCCGGCCAGCACGGGTTCGGCGGCGGCCCGAGGTGAGCTCGGCGCTGCCGGCGCGACAGATCTTCAACATCGGGGAGGTTCTGGAGCAGCTGCGTTCGGACTTTCCCGGCGTCACGATCTCCAAGATTCGTTTCCTGGAATCCGAGGGTCTGGTCGAGCCGCAGCGCGCGCCGTCCGGATATCGCCGCTTCAGTCACGACGACATCGCGCGGTTGCGATACGTCCTGACCGTGCAGCGTGACCACTACCTGCCGTTGCGGGTTATCAAGGAACAGCTCGAGCAACTCGACCAGGGCATGGAACTGGCCGCAGGGGGTCGCCCCGGCGGGCCCTACGCCGTCTCGGCTGCGCCCCAGGAGGTCGGACATGTTCGATTGTCACGATCGTCGCTGCTGGAGGCGGCCGGCATCTCCGAGGAGCTGCTGGCCGATCTCGAGTCCTACGGCCTGGTGACCGCCCGCAGCGCGTCGTTCGATGCCGACGCGCTCCTGATCGCGCGCACGGCGGGGGAACTGGCCGCCTACGGTCTCGAGCCCCGGCATTTACGGGCGATTCGGGGGGCGGCCGAGCGGGAGGTCGGGCTTATCGAGCAGGTCGTGGCACCGATCCTGCGCCAGCGCGGCGCCGAGGCGCGGGGCCGAGGCGAGGAGGCGGCTCGCGAGATCGTGCGGCTGACCTCCCGGCTGCACACGGCGCTGGTGGAGGGACAGCTCCGGCACCTTCGATCCCGCTGAACCGCGGCGCGTGCCGCCGCCGGAGCGTTGGTGTTCGCGGTCTCGGACTCTGGCGTAGGGTTGAAGGCGTGCGCGAGCTCGACGTGGTCGGCGTCCGAGTGGAGATGCCGTCCAACCAGCCGATCGTCCTGCTCCGTGAGGTTGACGGCGAGCGCTACCTCCCCATCTGGATCGGTGCGGTAGAAGCCACAGCCATCGCCTTCGCCCAGCAGGGGGTCACGCCTGCCCGCCCGATGACGCACGACCTGTTCAAGGACGTGCTCGAGGCAGTGGGTGCCCAGCTCGAACAGGTCAGGATCACCGAAATCCGCGACAGCACGTACTATGCCGAGCTCGTCTTCACCGGGGGTATCCGGGTCAGCTCGCGGCCGTCGGACTCCATTGCGCTCGCCCTGAGGACGGGCACGCCCATCTTCGCCGCCGAGCCGCTGCTCGACGAGGTTGGCATCATCATCGCGGACGGCTCCGACGACGAGGAGCAGGAGGACGAGGTCGAAAAGTTCCGCGAGTTCCTCGACCACGTCTCGCCCGAGGACTTCGCCAGCTGACCCGGCGATCTATGGCAACACGCCATGGGCCCCGCCCTTCGGCCAGAATGATCACATCAATTATGAACCTTCGAGTTGAAGTCGAGGTCGAGGGTCGGCCCGCGTGTCACGTTGACCGTGGTCGCACCCACGCCTAGCGTCGCGGATGTCGGATGGAGCGGATGGAGGGCTCGACGTGAGCGGAGACACCACGGGCGGCACGGGGCCGATCGGTGCGCGGGCGGGCGACGCTGCGGCCGAGGCCGGCCGCCAGGGCCTGCTGTTCGAGGGCATGGTCGGGCCGATACCGGACGACGTCGGCTTTCGGGGCCCCACCGCCTGCGCCGCGGCCGGCATCACCTACCGTCAGCTCGACTACTGGGCAAGGACCGGTCTGGTCGAGCCGACCGTTCGGCCGGCGTCCGGATCGGGCACCCAGCGTCTCTACTCGTTCCGCGACATCCTGGTCCTCAAGATCGTCAAGCGGCTTCTCGACACCGGAGTTTCGCTCCAGCAGATTCGCCAAGCGGCCCAGCACCTGCGCGAACGCGGCGTCCAGGATCTTGCGGGCATCACGCTGATGAGCGACGGCGCGAGCGTGTACGAATGCACGTCGGCCGACGAGGTCGTCGATCTTGTGCAAGGCGGCCAGGGCGTTTTCGGCATCGCCGTCGGTCGGGTGTGGCGCGAGGTGGAGGCCACACTCATCGAGATGCCGGGGGAGCGGCCCGGAGAGGAACCCGGCGAGCACCCCGGCGACGAGTTGGCGGCCCGCCGTCGCACCCGCGTCGTCGGCGCGTAGCGGTGCCGGGACGGGGGTAGGCTGGTCCGCAGCCGTCGACCCCGGCCGGGAGAGTCTCCGCGCAGCCGGCGCGGAGCGCCGAAGGGGCAACATCCCCGGAACCTCTCAGGCGCCACGGACCGCTCGGGTGAGGCGACTCTGGAGCACCGCACGGGCGATGCGACAGAGGGGGAGCCGTCGTCGCGTGCCGTCGAGGAGCCCCGAATGCCCGACCCCTTCGCTTCCACCGGTCCCAAACCGATGTTGCCGTTCGCCGGGCGTCACGTCGGCCCACGAGACGACGAGATCTCCCGGATGCTCGAAACCGTCGGCCATCCGACACTCGAGGCGCTTGTCTCGGCGGCGGTACCGGCCGGTATCCGTAGTCACGGCACGCTCGATCTGCCTCCGGCAGCCACCGAGCTCGCAGCGCTGGAGGAGTTGCGCGGCCTGGCCCGGCGCAATCAGCGTCAGGTCCAGATGATCGGGCTCGGCTATTACGACACGGTGACGCCTCCGGTAGTTGTCCGCCGGGTTCTGGAGAGCCCTGCCTGGTACACCGCCTATACGCCCTACCAGCCGGAGATCTCCCAGGGGCGGCTCGAGGCGCTGCTCAACTTCCAGACGATGGTGGCCGACCTCACCGGTTTGCCCACGGCCAACGCCAGCCTGCTTGACGAGGCCACAGCCGCCGCCGAGGCGATGACACTCATGCGAAGGTCCGTCCGCGGAGGCTCGGACCGGCTGGTCGTCGATGCCGACTGCCTGCCGCAGACGATCGCCGTCGTGCGGACACGTGCCGAGCCGATGGGCATCACGGTCGAGGTCGCCGACCTGACCGACGGCCTTCCCGACGGCGAGCTCTTCGGCGTCCTCCTGCAGTACCCCGGCGCCTCCGGGCAGGTCCGTGACCTGTCGCCGGCGATCGAGGCTGCGCACGAGCGGGGGGCGAGCGCTACGGTTGCGGCCGACCTGCTGGCGCTCACCCTGCTGACTCCGCCTGGCGAGCTGGGTGCCGACGTCGTGGTGGGCACCACGCAGCGCTTCGGTGTGCCCCTGGGATACGGCGGTCCTCATGCCGGATACATGGCGGTCCGGGCTGGTCTCGAGCGTGGCCTGCCGGGCCGCCTGGTCGGGGTCTCGGTCGACGCCGACGGCGCGCGGGCGTACCGGCTCGCCCTGCAGACCCGCGAGCAGCACATCCGCCGGGAGAAGGCCACGTCGAACATCTGCACCGCCCAGGTGCTGCTGGCAGTCGTCGCATCGATGTACGCCGTCTGGCACGGCCCGGATGGGCTGCGCGACATCGCCTCTCGCGTCCACCGGCACGCGGTGATGCTGGCCGCGGGTCTACGGTCCGGGGGCGTCGAGGTCGTCCACGCCGGGTTCTTCGACACCGTCCTCGCCCGCGTGCCAGGCCGCGCGGAGGCCGTCGTGGCCGCCGCGGCGGAACTCGGCGTCAACCTCGGGCTGGCCGATGCCGAGCACGTCCGGATCGCGTGTGACGAGGTCACGACGTCCGCACACGTCGAACTGGTCTGGAAGGCGTTCGGCGCCTCCGGCGGCGAGCACACAAGCATGGCGGACGCCATTCCGGAGGACCTGCGACGCGAGAGCGCGTACCTCACCCACCCGGTTTTCTCAGCCCACCGCTCCGAGACCTCGATGCTGCGCTACCTTCGCCGGCTCTCCGACAAGGATTACGCCCTCGACCGCGGGATGATCCCGCTCGGCTCGTGCACGATGAAGCTCAACGCGACCACCGAGATGGAACCGATCACCTGGCCCGGCTTCGCGGGCATCCACCCGTTCGCGCCGGTCGAGCAGGCACAGGGATACCTGGAGCTGGTCCGGCAGCTCGAGCAGTGGCTGGCCGAGATCACCGGCTACGACGCGGTCTCGCTGCAGCCGAACGCGGGCTCGCAGGGCGAGCTGGCCGGGCTGCTCGCCATCCGGGCGTATCACCGAGGTCGTGGCGATGTCGATCGCAACGTCTGTCTCATCCCGTCGAGTGCACACGGCACCAACGCAGCGTCCGCGGTCATGGCCGGCATGCGCGTCGTCGTGGTAGGTGCCGCCGAGGACGGCACGGTCGACCTCGACGACCTGCGGGCGAAGATCGCGGAGCATGGTCCGCGGCTGGCGGCGATCATGGTCACGTACCCGTCGACGCACGGCGTGTACGAGGAGGGCATCACCGAGATCTGCCGCCTCGTGCACGACGCCGGCGGCCAGGTCTACGTCGACGGAGCCAACCTCAACGCGCTGGTCGGGCTGGCCAAGCCGGGCGAGTTCGGTGCCGATGTCAGCCACCTGAACCTGCACAAGACCTTCTGCATACCGCACGGCGGCGGCGGTCCCGGGGTCGGCCCCATCGGCGTGCGCGCCCATCTCGCGCCGTATCTGCCCAACCATCCGTTGCTCCCGGAGTCCGGGCCGACCACCGGTGTCGGGCCGGTGTCGGCGGCACCGTTCGGTTCGGCCGGCGTGTTGCCGATCTCGTGGGCCTACGTGCGGATGATGGGGCCGGACGGCCTGCGGTGGGCGACGGAGGTGGCCGTGCTCGCGGCGAACTACGTCGCGGCACGGATTCGTGACCACTTCCCGGTGCTCTACACCGGTCAGAACGGGCTCGTCGCGCACGAATGCATCGTCGACATGCGTCCGTTGACGAAGGCCTCCGGAGTCACGGTCGACGATGTCGCGAAGCGGCTGATCGACTACGGCTTCCACGCTCCGACGATGTCGTTCCCGGTTGCCGGAACGCTGATGATCGAGCCGACGGAGTCCGAGGACCTGGCCGAACTGGACAGGTTCTGCGACGCGATGATCGCCATCCGCGGCGAGATCGAAAAGGTCGAGGCGGGGGAGTGGCCGCGCGACGACAACCCGCTGCGCAACGCGCCGCACACCGCAGCGACGCTGGTGGGTGAGTGGCCGCACCCTTACGAGCGGGGGATCGCCGTGTTCCCGGTGCCATCGGTACGCCATGACAAGTACTGGCCGCCGGTTCGCCGTGTCGACAGCGCCTACGGCGACCGTCACCTGGTCTGCTCCTGCCCGGCCCCGGAGGCTTTCGAGGATGCGGCGAAGTGATGCGCTTGGCGGTCGGGTCGGAACGCTCACGACCTCCGGCCCGGCTTGCAGCTGAAATCCAAGGAGGCTCTGTCCATGGCGAAGGTACCCGCGGTCGAGCTCGTCCCCGGAATCTACCGAATCCCGACCGCTCCCTGGAGCCTGGTCAACTCGTTCGCCTTCGTCGAGGACGACGGGCGGATCACGCTGGTCGACACGGGAACCAAGGGGGCTCCGAAGAAGATCGTGGCAGCGCTGGAGTGGATGGGCAGCGCGCCGTCACAGGTGACCCGCATCGTGCTCACTCACGCACACCCGGACCATGCGGGCGGCCTGGCGACGATGGCGGACCGGTCGGGTGCTCCGGTGACCGCGCACGAACAGGACGCTCCCGCGCTTCGCGACGGGCGCTCGCCCGGCCGCGATCACACGACCCTCGGCGGGCGGTTGCTCGAGCGGATGCCGGGGGAGCGCTTCATGCCCGCCGAGGTCGCCCAGGAGGTCGTCGACGGTCAGCTCCTCGACATCGCTGGTGGCCTGGAGGTGATCCACACACCGGGACACACACCGGGGCATGTCGCCCTGCTGCACCGGTCGAGCGGGGTGTTGATCACTGCTGACTCGATCTTCAACGTCCGGGGAATGCGTTGGTCGCCCGCCGCCCTGTGCACGAACTTCCAGCTGACGAAGCAGACCGCGACCCGGCTGGTCGAGGTCGAGTACTCGATCGCCGCCTTCACGCACGGGCCGGAGATCACTGATCGTCCCCGCGAGGCGATCCGCGACTTCCTGCGCCGGAAGGGTGTCGCCACCGAATGAGCGTGTCCCGGCATGCTTCAGCGCGGGGCCGAAGGGCGGCGTGTCGAACGGACCCACCGAAGTGATCAACGGGCCAGTCAAAAAAGGAAGCCGCCGTGCCTCGAAGGCTGCGCAGCACTGCCCACATCAGTCCAGGCCGAGTCGGTGAGCGATGGCGGCGGCCTCGACGCGGGTGTGGACGCCGAGCTTGGCGAGGATGTTGGAGACGTGGACGCTGGCGGTCTTGGGGCTGATGAACAGCGCCTGGGCGATCTGGCGGTTGCTGCGCCCGGCTGCGACGAGGGTAAGTACCTCGGTTTCACGCGCGGTGAGGCCGAGTTCCACGGCCGATGTCGACGCGCCGGTTGCCGGAGCGGTGGTGTCCGATGTGAGATGGAGGCGGGTGCGCCGCGCCAGGGCGGTGATTTCGCTGTCGAGCGGGCGAGTGCCGAGGTGGCCAGTGAGGTTGGCGGCGCGACGCAGCGCTGCGGCGGCGTCGCGGTTGCCCGTGCCGGCCAGCAGCGCTTCGGCCTGGCGGAAACAGGCGTAGGCGAGGCGGTACGGCTGGCCGAGTCGGTCCCACGCCGCGACCACTGTGGCCCAGGCGGCCGGGTCGGAGGCCCCCCGCTGCCGGGTCTGCTCGGCAAGCGCGGCGGCCTGCCAGCCGGCCAGTTCGGGCATGGCCGCGCCGGCGCCGGCAGGCATCGGGCCGCCGGCGGGTTCTCCCGCCACGTCGAGGTGGCACTGGCCGCCCGCGGCGGCGGGCTGCTGCGTGGACACTCCACCTACACCCGCGACGAGCCCGGCACGCTGATCACGGTGCTGGAACTGCAGCGCGACCGGGCCGAGATCTCCACCCAGACCCTGACCGCGCTGACCCCGCGGGAGCGGGAGGTGGCGCTGCTGGTCGTCGACGGCTGCTCCGACCGTCAGGTCGCCGAACGGCTGCACCTGTCCCACCACACCGTCAGCCAGTCACCCGTCTACTACTCGACCACCCAAACCCCACCCGACAAGCTGAGCGATACGTATCGATGCGCGCTGACGGTAGGCCCGTTCCCGTGGCAGGCAAGCGCAGCACGCATGTAGGAGCTGGATGTCCTCACGACCAAGAAGGGTGAAACGATGCAGATCGGACTGACCAGCATCTTCGTGGACGACCAGGACAAGGCCGAGCAGTTCTACACCGAGGTGCTCGGGCTTCAGGTCAAGACCAACGCCCCCTACGGCCCCGACGAACGCTGGCTGACCGTGGTGTCCCCCGAGGACCCCGACGGTGTGGAGTTGGTGCTGCACCTGACCGACGAGCCGGCGCGGGCATTCCAGGAGGCCGCCCGCGAGGTCGGCCGGCCGGTGATCTCATTGCGCACCGACGACTGCCAGCGCGACGCCGAACAACTCAAGGCCAAGGGCGTGGAGTTCGTCAAAGAGCCCGCCAGGATGGACTACGGAGGCATGGACGCGGTCTTCGACGACACGTGCGGCAATCTCGTCAATCTTCACGAGGACTGAATGACGCGCGGCCGTCGCCTTTCGAGCACAGATGATGACAGGGGACGAACGCTCAGGGCGCAGGGCTGGTCGCCGGTGCGGCCTCAAGCTTGGCCCCGTTGGTGGCGGTGAGGGTCTCGACGCCGCGGCGCATCTGCCGGCGCACCTCGAACAGCGGATCGTCTCTGTGGCCGCAGTGCCCCAGCTGGTCCTGCTGCACCCGGCAGCAGACTTCATCGTGGGCGGTGTTA
>DAIUDS010000031.1:0-16828 GCA_036845485.1 Jiangellaceae bacterium | reverse complement strand
GTTGATGTTGACGAACCGGACGCCCGGTTCGACGAACAACGTCCGAGACGCGGTCGTGAAGTCGCTGTATCGGGTGCCGACACCGATGACGACGTCGGCCCGGCGGGCGAGCGCATTGGCAGCTGTCGTGCCCGTGACGCCGAGGGCTCCAACCGCCTGTGGATGGTCGTGTCGCAGCGACCCCTTGCCTGACTGGGTCACTGCCACAGGGATGCCCGTGGCCTCGACGAACATGCGCAGCGCGTCTGTCGCGCGTGAGTAGATGACGCCACCACCGGCCACGATCAGCGGCCGGGAGGACGTCCGGACGGTGTCGACGGCGCGCGCCAGGGCCGCCGGTTCGGGCACCGGCCGGGCCACGTGCCAGACCCGCTTGTGGAAAAGCTCGTCCGGCCACTCGTACGCCTCGGCCTGAACGTCCTGGGGCAGGGCAAGGGTTACGGCACCGGTTTCGGCCTGGTCGGTGAGTACCCGCATGGCGGCCATCAGGGCGGAGGGCAACTGCTCGGGACGGTTGATGCGGTCCCAGTACCGGGACACCGGTCGGAGGGTGTCGTTGACGGTGACGTCGTACGAGCGCGGGTCCTCGAGCTCCTGCAGGACTGGGTTGGCCACCCGGGCCGCGAAGACGTCGCCGGGAAGCAGCAGCACGGGCAGCCGGTTGACCGTCGCGAGTGCGGCGCCGGTGACCAGGTTCGTCGCCCCGGGTCCGATCGACGTCGTGCAGGCGAGGGTGGCGAGCCGGTCGGACATGCGCGCGTATCCGACCGCGGTGTGCACCATGGCCTGCTCGTTGCGGCCCTGGTAGTAGCGAAGATCGTCGCCGGCCGAGAGAAGCGCCTCGCCCAGGCCCGCGACGTTGCCGTGTCCGAAGATTCCCAGGCAGCCCGCGACCAGCCGCTGTTCGGAGCCGTCGCGTTCGGTCCACTGCGACACGAGGAAGCGGACCAGCGCCTGTGCGACTGTCGTGCGGATCACGTCTGCGAACCTCCTGTCATCGGCAGCCGGGGGTCCACCGGCTGACCGGCCCAGCCGTCCCGGACCCACTCATGGTCGGGGTCGAGGCTGATCGTCCACGACCGGAGCGGCGACGGTCCGGCCATGACGTTGAGGTAGTACATGTCGTAGCCGGGAACCGCCATCGACGGCCCGTGCCACCCGTGAGGCACCAGCACGACGTCGCCGTCGCGTACCTCGGCCAGGACGTCGATCCCCGGACCGTAGACCCGCTGGAAGCCGACGCCTCCTTCTCCCGGCACGCCGGCCTCGCGGCGGATCTGGAAGTAGTAGATCTCCTCGAGCACCGACTCACCCGCCTGCTCGTCGTCGTGCTTGTGCGGGGGATACGACGACCAGTTGCCCGCCGGGGTGAGCACCTCGCAGACGAGAAGTCTCTGCGCCGGAAAGGTCTCGGGCATGCAGATGGCGTTGACCTGACGGCTGGAGGGGCCGGCACCTCGCAACTCGACCGTTACGTCCGCGGCCGGCACATAGCGAGCGTTGCTCCGCGAGTCGCACCGGGCCCCGGGGAGCGCGAACCGTCCACCGTCCGCCGATGCGACCGTGCCGGCAGCGTCCCGGGGCAGGTAGGCGAAGTCCGTACGGTCCTCGAAGACGCTTGCTCGACCGACGAGGTCGAAGGTCGACCCGTCGCAGCTGACGGTGGCCGAACCGGACAGCGGCAGCACGAGCATTTCGGAGTCGCCGGTCTCGACGACGTGCTCACCGCCGGCGGCCAGGTTCAGCACCCGCAGGTTGCTGTACGTCCACCCCGCGACATCGGGGGTGATCTCGACGGCGTAACTGCCGGTAGCCGCCATGCCTGCCGGCAGATGCCAGTCCCGCGAGGTCACAGCAGCCCGACGACCGTGTCGACCGCGGACCCGACATCCCCGTCGACCGGAAAGAGGACGGTACGGCCGATCACCAGCCCACGAGCGGTCGGATGGCGCAGGGCCCGTTGCCAGGCGACGAACGTGGCATCGGGATTCTCTGGGACCTCACCACCGAGCAGCAACGCGGGCAGCGTCGATGCCGAGAGAGCGCGCTCCATGTCTTCCACAACCGGGAGCTTGAGCCATGTGTACGCGGAGGTTCGTCCCAGCCCGGCCGCGACGGCCACCGCTCGGCCGACCGCATCGGCTCGCAAGTCGTTGCGGACCCGTCCGTCGACCCGGTGGGCGATGAAGGGCTCGACCAGTGCCATCAGCCGACGTCCGGCCAGTTGGTCGACGGCGTGTGCGCAAGCCTGCATCGTCGCCACCGTGGCAGGGTCGCCGGGGTCGATCCGCAGGAGCATCTTGCCGCCGTCGAGTCCCATGGCGGCGATGCCCTCGGCGTCGTAACCGGTGAATCGGTCGTCGATCTCGAAGACCGTGCCGGCGAGGCCGCCGCGGTTCATGGAACCAATGGCCACCTTGTCGTCGAGCGCGCCGAGCAGGAGCAGGTCCTCGACGATGTCGGCGGTGGCCAGCACGCCGTCGACCCCCGGCCGGGAGAGCGCGATGCACAAGCGTTCGAGCAGGAGGGCACGGTCGCACATGGCGTCGCTGTCCGCGCCGGCCCGGAACACGCCGCGAGCCGGATGATCGGCCGCGACTATGAACAGCCGGCCGTTTGTTCCGACCGGACGGTCCCGGCGCTTGCGGCGGGCGGCCGCTTCGGCGATCGCCTCCGGCCGGTGGACCCGAATCTCGACGATCTCGGCAAGGGGGCTAGCCGCCATCGGGCACCTCTGCGAGAAACCGCTCGACCTCCGCCGTCATGGGCATGGCATCCGAGCAGGCGATCCGCGTAGCCACGATCGCGCCGGCGGCGTTGGCGAACCGGAGCGTGCGGTCCAACGGCCAGCCGGCCAGCAGGCCGTGACAGAGCGCACCGCCGAACGCGTCGCCGGCACCGAGCCCGTTCACAACCTCGACCCTGACTGCCGGTATCTCGACCAGCCCGTCCGCGTCGAGGGCCAGCACGCCGTCAGGCCCCCGTTTGACCACGGCCAGCGATACACCGGCATCCAGGGCCGCCTGGGCGGCTGCCTTCGAGTCGCGTACGCCGACGGCGGTGTCGAACTCGTCGATGTTTCCGACGACGACTCCGACGTGACGCATCGCCTCCTGTACTTGCCCCCGGGCGTCCTCGCGCGATGGCCAGAGCTGCGGCCGGTAGTCCAGGTCCAGGATCGTCCGCCGGCGATCACGGCGGGCACGCAGAGCCGCGAGGGTCGCGGACCTGCTCGGCTCGATCGACAGGCCGGTGACCGTCGCCCAGAACACCTCCGCATCCCGCACGGCTGCGAGGTCCACCTCGTCAGGACCGACGGTGAGGTCGGGAGCGCTTGGCCGGTAGAAGTAGATCGGAAAGTGGTCGGGAGGGAACATCTCGCAGAAGGTGACCGGGGTCTGCAGGCCCGGCGCCTCGGAGAGGAAGCGGTCGTCGACGGCATAACGGGCGAACGAGCGCCGCACCAGGCGGCCGAACGGGTCATCGCCGACCCGGGTGATCGTGGCGGCTCGACGGCCGTGCCGGGCTGCGGCAACCGCAACGTTCGTGGGACTCCCGCCCAGGTAGGTCCGGAAGGTCTGCACGTCCTCCAGCCCGACGCCGACCTGGTCCGGATAAACGTCGACTCCGACCCTGCCCATCGTCAGTACTTCGAAGCCCGCCGATGTCATGGATGAGGTGCCCTTCGCCGCGTGCCGCTGTGGCCGCTCGTCATCTGGAGGGAAGGCTGGCACATGTCAGTGCCTCGCCGTCAAGAATATGTCCTAACATACTGACGTCTGATCGTTCGTAGGGTCACATCAACGCGTTGATGCTCGCACGGGCGCGGTCAGCAGGAGGGTGGGCGCGTGGGTCAGGCGATGCCGTCGCTGGCGATCGACCGGTCGAGTCCGGTGCCGCTGTATTTCCAGGTCGCCCAGCATCTGGAACAGCTCATCGAGTCTGGTGCGTACCCGGCGGGAACCCGGCTGGAGAACGAAATCGTGTTGGCCGAGCAGCTCGGCTTGTCGCGACCCACCATGCGTCGCGCCATCGAGTACCTGGTCGACCGGGGCCTGCTGGTACGAAAGCGTGGCGTGGGCACTCAAGTGGTGCAGCCCAAGGTGCGTCGCCCGGTGGAGCTCTCCAGCCTCTACGACGACCTGCGTGCAGCCGGCCGTGAACCGCGCACCGACGTGCTCGCGTTCGCCGTGGAGCGACCGTCCAAGGTCGTCTCGGAGGTGCTCGGCCTGGTCGACGGCACAGAGGTGTACGCCGTCAAGCGGCTGCGCTTCACCGGCGACGAACCGCTGGTGATCATGCGCAACTACCTGCCGGTCGGTCTGATAGCGCTCGACGCCGAAAGCCTGCAGGCACGAGGTCTCTACGAACTGCTGCGCGGAGCCGGCATCACCCTGAAGATCGCCACGCAGACCATCGGCGGCCGGGCAGCCAAACCGAACGAGGCCCGATTGCTGAACGAGAAGCCTGGCGCGGCGCTGCTTACGATGACCCGCACGACCTACGACGACACCGGCCGTGTGGTCGAGTACGGATCGCACGTCTACCGAGCGTCGCGGTACACCTTCGAGCTGACCTTGACGACCGGGTGAGGTACATGAAAAGGATCACGCATTGGATCGACGGCAAGCCGTTCGCGGGCGAGTCCGAGCGCGCGGGCGATGTGTTCGACCCCGCGTTGGGGGTGGTGAGCGGCCGGGTGGACTTTGCTCCGGCTGCCGTGGTCGACGAGGCGGTGGCTGCTGCAACCCGGGCGTTCGACGGATGGCGCGAGTCGTCGCTGTCGCAGCGCACAAAGGTGCTCTTCGCGTTCCGGGAGCTGCTGGCGGCGCGCACGGGTGAGTTGGCCTCGATCATCACCGCGGAGCACGGGAAGGTCCTGGCCGATGCCGCCGGCGAAGTCCAGCGTGGGCTCGAGGTGGTCGAGTTCGCATGCGGGGTGCCGACGCTGCTGAAGGGCGGCTTCTCCGAGAACGTGTCCACGCGGGTGGACTCCTACTCGCTGCGGCAGCCGCTCGGCGTGGTCGGAGTCATCTCGCCGTTCAACTTCCCGGCAATGGTGCCCATGTGGTTCTTCCCGGTGGCGATCGCGTGCGGGAACACCGTCGTGCTCAAGCCGTCGGAGAAGGACCCGTCGGCCTCGGTCTTCCTTGCCGAGCTCTGGGCCCAGGCCGGGCTGCCCGGTGGGGTGTTCAACATCGTGCACGGTGACAAGGTCGCGGTCGACCGGCTGCTGACGCATCCTGACGTGGCGGCCGTCTCGTTCGTGGGCTCCACGGCGGTTGCGCGATACGTCTACGAGACCGGAACGTCGCGGGGCAAGCGGGTCCAGGCGCTCGGGGGTGCGAAGAACCACATGGTGGTGCTGCCCGACGCGGACCTGGACCTGGCCGCGGATGCAGCGGTCAACTCCGGGTTCGGCTCCGCCGGCGAGCGCTGCATGGCGATTTCTGCGGTCGTCGCCGTCGAGCCGATCGGCGACGAGCTGGTCGCCAAGATCACGTCCCGGATGGCGGCGCTGCATACCGGTGACGGTCGACGCGACAGCGACATGGGACCGCTTGTCACCGCGGCACATCGGGACAAGGTCGCGGGATATCTGGATGCTGGACTCGCCGAAGGTGCATCACTCGTGGTCGACGGCCGCTCGATCGAGCCCGACGGGGCCGCCGAAGGGTTCTGGCTGGGGCCCTCGCTGTTCGACCACGTCGAACCCACCATGTCGGTCTACACCGACGAGATCTTCGGGCCGGTGCTGTCCGTGGTCCGGTCGCCGACGTACGACGCCGCCCTGGATCTCGTCAACACCAACCCGTACGGCAACGGCACGGCCATCTTCACCAACGACGGCGGTGCCGCTCGCCGCTTCCAGCACGACGTGCAAGCGGGGATGGTCGGCATCAACGTGCCGATCCCGGTACCGATGGCGTACTACTCCTTCGGCGGCTGGAAGAACAGCCTGTTCGGGGACGCACACGCCCACGGTGCCGAGGGCGTTCACTTCTACACCCGAGGCAAGGTGGTCACCTCGAGGTGGCTGGACCCGTCGCACGGCGGTGTGGACCTCGGCTTCCCCACCCAGACTTGACGTTCTGCCAGCGCTGGACACCGCCCCGCCTTCCGGCCGGGCCGATGCGGCACCGTGAGGCCGGACGAGTTGGCTGCCGCGCCGAAGCGCTCGTGGAGTTCGAGGCGCTGCTGGCAGTGCCGCGAGCCATGGGGGGCGGACCGCCCCGACGTGCTCGAGCTGCGTCGTCCCCGACACGTGGCACGAGCTCACCGGTCATCGAGGAGGTAGCGGTCGACAAAGGCGTTGCGGAACTTCCCGTCCGGATCGTGCGTGCAGACGAGATCTTGGAAGTCTCCAAGCCGTGGGTAGCGCGCGCGCACCACGTCGGACGGAATCGTCGACAGCTTTCCCCAGTGTGGTGCCGGGTCGCACGTGGCCAGCGCCTCCTCGACCAGACCGACGACGGGAATCACCGCATCCATGTCGTCGACCCACGTGAAGTGGATGCCGAGGACATCGCGGTGGTAGCTGGGACTCAGCCACAGGCCGTCCGAGGCAATTGTCCGGAGTTCCGAAATCTGCAAGACCGGCGCTATCCGTTCCCTGATGCGGCGCATCGCGACCAGCGCATCAACGGCGTGCCGGCGCGGCACCAGGTACTCGGACTGGAGCTCATCACCGCTGCTTGGGGTGAAGCCAGGCCGGAAATGCGGAAGTCGCTCATACCACGGACCGGTGACTCCCATTTGCTCGGTGCAGTTGTCGGCGGGCATGCCAGGCACCGGGTGTCGCGCTGCGTCGGCCGGCGTCGCTCCGAAGAAGGTCGCGGCCGGATGTCGCGGATCGTCGGTTCGATGTTTCACCCAGACCCGGGTGTCCTCAGTACGTCGCCATCCAGTGAACACGCTCACGCTGTACGCGGCAGCGAAGATCTCGTCGACGGAGGCGACCAGCCGGTCGAACGAGAGTCCCTCGTAGACGTGCTGCTGGAGGTCGAATGCGGGCCGCACGTCGAGCGTCAGGCTGGTGACGATCCCCAGCGACCCGAGCCCGACGACGGCACCGTCGAACAGGTTGGCGTTGGCCGTTCGGCTGAGGGTCACGAGCGAGCCGTCGGCAGTGACCATCTCGATCGCCGTCACAGCATTGGCGAGGTTGCCGTTACCGTCACCAGAGCCGTGCGTCGCCGTAGCGCACGAGCCGGCGACCGAGATGTGCGGCAGCGAACCGAGGTTGTGAAGCGCATATCCGTTCGCGTGGAGACGCCGACACAGCTGCGTGTAGCGGATGCCTGCGCTGACCGTTGTCGTTGACTGCTCGGAGTCGATCTCGACGCGCCGCGGTAATTCCGCCAACGACACGAGCACGCCGGGTGTGTCCGCGATGTCGCTGAAGGAGTGGCCGCTGCCCAGGGCGCGCAAGCGGCCGCTGCGGGCGACGAGCTCCTGGAGTTGCTCAACCGACGGCGGCGCCTCGACGCGATCGGTGCCGAAAGTGATGTTGCCGGCCCAATTCGTCGCCCGCTCGTTCTCGCCACGCCTGCTCCGCGCCATTGAGGTCACCTTCCTTCGGCATCAGACGGCGTCACTCATCGCGCGCTGCCTTCCGCAGGCGGGTGATCTCGGACCAGACCTCGTCGATCGAGCTCTCACGACGATGTTGTGGACGACCTCATGCTCAGCCAATGGTCGCCCTCGCCTCATCGGGCTCGACGGCGTCGCACAGGCCCGCCGGGTGGTCGTCCAGTTGTCCGCTCGAGACACAGCGTACGTAGCCGAGCTGGATCGCGACCTGGACGAGCACATCCCGATCCGGAACAGTGGCGTTGATATGTGGAGGAGGCGCAAGTGGCTGACGCGGACTTTCCGGCCCCGACGGAGGGATTCGTCGTGACGCATTTCCTGGTCGTGGAAGATCAGGACCGGTCACGGCAGTGGTACGAGAGAGTGCTCGGCGCCAAGACCGTGCTCGAACGTGACCCCGTCATCATGAGGGTCGCGAACTCCTGGATCATCCTCAACGTGGGAGGTGGCCCCACCGAGGACAAGCCGGACGTGACGCTCGAGACCCCGTCGGACTCGCATCGCACGAGCGCATTCCTCAACATCCGAGTGGCCGATATTGATGCGGCCTACCGGGACTGGCGCGCGGCAGGTGCGGAGTTCCTCACCGAACCGCAGGACCGGGGCGCCGAGATTCGTTGTTACATGCGCGATCCGGACGGACACCTCATCGAGGTCGGCCAGTCGACGGGCATTCGCCGCTGACGGAAGGTGTGGGGCGGGCGGCCGATGTCGATCCGCCCCGCTCCAGTAATGCCCGCCGACACCCGGCGTCAGCCCGTGGTGATCGGCTGGGTCAGCGCGACCCCGACGCCGGCGATCAGCCCGGCGCAGGAAAAGCCGAGCAGGCTGATCCGGGCGCGTTGGTAGGCGAAGCGTTCGGAGATCGCGGCGAAGAACAGCGCCGAGGCGAAGAACAGCGTGGAGGCGGTGTAGACGTCGGAGTAGGTGTTCGCTTGCTCGCCCGCGGCGAACCTCGCCTCGGCTCGGGTGGTCAGCTCGGCCGACTTTTGCTCCTGGGGTAGCCGGTACTCCGCCATCACCAGCGGACTGGCCGGCGCGTCCGGGTTGCCCTGCGGGTCGAGCGCAACCCACGCGTCGTACGCCGGGTCGAGCTCGTCGCTGAACCGAGTCCGGTAGAAGTCGGCCAGCTCGGTGTCGCCGCCGAGGGAGGCGTCGATGAAGTTCTCGAACACGGTCAGGTCGGCGAGCCGGTACTGGTTGGCCTCGGTGTGCTGCTGCGCCGCCTCGGTGCGCGCCGCGGACGCCTGGGTGTAGTTGCTGGACTGGATGCCGTCCCACAGCGACGCCTGATACCCGCTCCACGCAGTGGCCAACGCGGCCACCGCGAGCAGCGCGGTGGCGAAAACTTCGATCGCCTTCTCCGACCGCGAAACCCCCGGCACGCCGACCCGATCCGGCGCCGGCTCATCCCCGGTCCCCTCGCTCATCACACGACGACAGTAGGCGGACAGATCACCCCCCCGCGGTGCACATGAGCAAACAGCCCAGTGGTCGCAGAGTCGAGGGACGGCTGGTGCCCCCGATCAACCTGGCTCGGCGGACGGAATGGTCCTGGTGTCTTCGACGGCGCTGTCCGCCGTGCACCCAACCCGGTAGAGACTGACCACCACTGCATCGTGCTCCGCCAGCAACTGCATCGGCGCAGCAAGGCCCCCAGGGGCGGAACAGCGAAAGGTCCACGAGCTCGGGCGTTGTGCCGAAGCACGGCAAGTGCCTCCCAAGGCCGTGAGCCAGGTGGAGCCGAGTAGCCCGCGGACCGCTATCTCGTAGCACGGAGGCGCGGTGATCGCGATGGAGGCGGGATGGGTGGTTACCGAGGTCGGACGCCAGCCGTGGATCGTCTACAACCAGATGAAGGTCGTGGACGCGGCCACCGGTAACACCGGAGTGTGGATCACATTCGTCGCCATCGTCGTTCTCTACATCGCCCTTGGTGTCACCCCACAATTCTCGTCCTCCTCGGCATGAGCAGGCGCTTCCGGCGAGCCGGGGATTCATCGACCACGACGCGCACTACGCCCCGAGTCGACCCCCGCCGCGACCGCGGTCGATGACGAGGCGGTCCGGTGAGCACGGCGGTCGCGGCGGTGCTCCTTCTCGCCGTGGTCGCGTACGCGAACTTCGGCGGTGCCGACTTCGGCGCAGGGTTCTGAGATCTGACCGCGGGTGGTGCTAAGCGGGGCGAGCGCCCGCGCGGCGTCATAGAGCACTCGATCGGCCCTGTGTGAGAAGCCAACCACGTCTGGCTGACTTCATCTTCGTCGTGCTCTGGACGACGTTCTCACCCTGACCCTCTTCGTGCCACTGATCATCGCCGCGCTGGGCATCGTGCTGCGTGGCGCGAGTTTCGCGTTACGGAAGGCGGTCGTCACCACGCGTGACCGGCGCAATTTCGGAGCGGGCTTCGCCGCCTCCTCGGTGCTGGTGCCCTATTCCATGGCGCAGTCGCCGGCGGCGTCGCGTCCGGCCGGGTGCCCGCCGGTGGCACGGCTGGGGACCCGGTGGACAGCTGGTTCAGCCCGACCTCCATCGTCGGCGGCGTCCTGGCCGTGGCAGCAATCGCATACCTGTCCGCCGTCTACCTGGTCTGCGATGCCCGACGGCTGCGTGCCGCGAGATGGCAGAGTATTTCCGCCAGAGGGCCGTGGTCGCCGCCGCGGTTGTGGGTGTGGCCGGGGTCTTCGCTCTGCTCTACATCCTCGACCAGAAAGGTCTGCTGCCGTAGGAAGGTGTTTGACGATGCCGGTAACCGGACACTGGTTCATCCCGCCAGGTGACCACGCACTCTGCGATCCGTCAGCAGAACGCATTGCACCACCACGGGACCGGGCTGCATCATCTGCCAGGGGTGATGCCGTCGAGACACGGAATGCCGATGGTTGACAGCGTGACCCGCCCACGATTGTGAAGGAGTCAGGGACGTGAGCCTTTCGACGTCGCCGTTCCCACCGATTGCCGACTACGCGTTTCTGTCTAACTGCCACACCGGTGCGCTCATCGCTCCAGACGGCTCGGTCGACTGGCTGTGCGTGCCTGCGTTCGACTCGCCGAGCGCCTTCGGGAATCTCCTCGATCGCGGAGCCGGCTCGTTCCGGTTCGGCCCATACGGCATCAACGTGCCCACGGCCCGGACCTATGTGCCCGGCACGAACGTCCTGACCACGACCTGGCACACGCCAGGTGGCTGGGTCCTCGTCCACGACGCGCTGACGATGGCGCCGCGCCGGGGTCCGGACCTCGTCACGCCGCACGACCGGCCGCCCGCCGACGACGACGCCGAGCACGTGCTCGTCCGCATGGTCGAGTGCTTGGAAGGCTCGGTCGAGGTCGAGTTGGTGTGTGAACCGGCCTTCGACTATGGCCGCGTACCGGCGGAGTGGACGCTGGTCGACGCCGACGGACACGCCGCTGACGGCTCCGGTGCCGGTCAGACCTTCCGGCTGAGCACGGATCTGTCGATCGGGATCGAGGGCAGCTCGGCCCGCGCCCGCCACGTGCTGTCGAAAGGCCAGCGGAGCTTCTGTGCCCTCTCGTGGGCCGACGGCCTCGCCTCTCCGGCAGACGTCGACGACGTTGCGGCGCGCATCGAGGTGACCGTCCGGTTCTGGCGCAGCTGGCTCGCCCGTGCTCGCGTCCCCGACCACCCTCTGCGGCATCCCCTCGAACGGTCCGCGCTCACGATCAAGGGCCTGACATACATGCCCACCGGTGCGACGGTCGCGGCATTGACGACCTCGCTGCCGGAAACCCCGGGCGGAGAGCGCAACTGGGACTACCGGTACACCTGGATGCGGGACACGACGTTCACGCTCCAGGCGCTTCACTACCTCAACCTCGACTGGGAAGCCGACGAGTTCATGCAGTTCGTCGCCGACGTCGAGCCGACCGACGACGGCAGCCTGCAGATCATGTACGGCATCGACGGCCGGCGTGACCTCACCGAGTCCACCCGGGAGGAACTGTCGGGCTACGAGGGCGCCCGTCCGGTGCGGATCGGGAACGGCGCGTTCAATCAGCGCCAGAACGACGTTTTCGGAGCCGTACTCGACTCGCTCCTGCTGCACACCCGCCGCAGCAAGCACATGCCCCGTCGCTTGTGGCCCCTGGTGCTGTCGCAGGCGGAAGGCGCAATGGCATCCTGGCGCGAGCCGGACCAGGGCATCTGGGAGGCCCGCGGGGAACCGCGACACTACGTGTCGTCCAAGCTGATGGGCTGGGTGGCCCTGGACCGCGCCGCCAAGCTGGCCGCGATCCGCGACGACCCCAAGCTCGAGCACACGTGGGGAGAGGCCGCAGAGGAGATCCGAGCTGACATTCTCGCCAATGGTGTCAGCGACCGCGGTGTCCTCCGCCAGCACTACGAAACCGACGCACTCGACGCCTCGACATTGCTCGCGGCCCTGTTCGGCTTCCTGCCGGGAACCGACGAGCGGATGAGGAACACGGTCGACGCGATCGATTCGGAGCTCACCGAGCACGGATTCGTGCTGCGCTATCTCACGGACGAGACTGACGACGGCTTGTCGGGCAAGGAGGGCACCTTCCTGATCTGCTCCTTCTGGCTGGTGTCGGCGCTCACCATGGTGGGTGAGATGCGCCGGGCCACCGACCTGATGGAGCGCCTGCTGCCGATCGCCTCGCCGCTCGGTCTGTACGCCGAGGAGTTCGAAGTCGACCGGGCCCGCCATCTCGGCAACTTCCCACAGGCCTTCTCGCACCTCGCACTCATCGAGGCTGCGGGCCGGATCATCGTCGCCGATCGACTCGAGGAACTGTCGCTGTGAACGGAACCGTTCCGATGGCTGACGGTGTCTCGTCCCTGGCCGGCGGCCGGGCAGGCGTTGTCTGCGACCACCGGTTGTCGCGGCTCGGCCAGGCAGGCTGAGAATGCGCCACAGACCCCCGTCCGGCCATCAGTACCCCATCGCCCACGGTGGCTCGCAGGCCATGGTCGCGCAGGTCGGCGCCACCCTGCGTAGCTACACCGTCGACGAACGGGATGTGATCGACGGCTTCGGGATCGAGGAGCGTGCTGTCGACGGGCGCGGGCAGGTACTCGCCCCCTGGCCGAACCGGCTCACCGACGGCCGTTACCGGTACGGCGACCGCGACTGCCATGCCCCCCTCAACGAGCCCAGCCGGCACTGTGCCATCCACGGGCTGGTGCGCTGGCTGGATTGGACACCGGTCGTGCACGACCCGACGTCGGTCACATTGGCATGTGCAGTCCGCCCCCAACCGGGCTACGAATGGCAGCTGGACCTGGAGGTCACCTACGCGCTCGACGGCGCCGGGTTGACCGTCACGTTCCAGGCGGTCAATGCCGATGTTCAGCGTGCCCCGCTCGGCGTCGGGTTCCATCCTTATCTCACCCTCGGTACGTCGTCGATCGACGGGCTGCGCCTCGAGGTTCCGGCCACGATCTACCTCGACCCAAGCGGGCAAGCGGGCCGGCCGGCGATGGCGCCGGTCGCGGCGACGCCCTGGGACTTCACCAAAGCCCGCCAGATCGGATCGACACAGCTGGACACGGCCTTTGGCGGCTTGGTTCGTGGCGACGCCAAACGGGCGATCGCCCGGTTGGACGACTCGGACGGTAGCCGTTCTGTCCAGCTATGGGTCGACGACGGGTATCGCTACCTCATGGTCTACACCGCGGACCACGTGGGTCCGCCCGAGAGGCGCCGGAGGGCTGTCGCCGTCGAACCGATGACGTGTCCACCAGACGCGTTTCGTTCCGGCACCGACGTGATCGAACTGGATCCCGGCGAATCGTGGCGTGGGAGCTGGGGCCTACAAGTCGAGTAGCCACCTCAATCCAGCTGGACGTCGCCGTGGCCATCGCCGGCGACGGGCGGGGCGGGGGCCGCTGTGTCCCGGATGGTTTGGGTGTCGCGGGTGTGGTAGTCGGCGAGCAGCTGCCGCTCCATGTCCTTGGTCGGGAACAGCAGGTAGACCAGCGCCGCACCGATGAGGATGGCGACGATCCCGGCGACGTATGCCCAGTTGGCGCCGTCGACGAACGACGACCGAGCGGCGGCCGTGATGGCATCCGAGTACTGCGGATACTGTTCGGCGATCGATTCAGCCGAGGCGAAGGACTTCGTCAGCTGGTTCTGCACGCTGTCGGTGATCTGCTGCGGGTTCGGCGCCGACGCGATCGCCGCGGAGACCGCGGACGCATAGCCGGCGGCGAGCAAGGCACCGAGGATCGACTGCATGATCGCGCCGCCGAGGTCACGCTGCAGGTCGGCCGTCCCGGACGCCATGCCGGCCCGGCGTACCGGAACCGATCCGGTCAGCGAATGCGACGCCGGCGTGCCGGCGAAGCCGACCCCTGCACCGACGAGTGCGTAGGCGAGACCGACCGCCCAATACGCGGTGCCATCGTCCCAGAGGAGCAACATGGCGACGAAGCCGAGGAGACAGCATGCGTAACCCGCGAGGAGCGTGAAGCGCGACCCGCGGGCGTCCACGAGCTTTGCCGAGCGAGGTGCGACCAAGACCATCAGCGCGGCGGCCGGCAAGATCGACAGGCCGGCCTCGAAGGTGGAGTAACCGAGCACATTCTGCAGGAACTGCTGACCGACGAACATTGCGCCCATCAACGTGCCGAAGACGATGATCCCGGCTACCGCGGCGACCCAGAAGATGCGTCGTTTGGCGACATCCAGGTCGTAGAGCGGATTCTTCGCACGCCGTTGACGGGCGACGAAAGCGAACGCTGCAGCGATTGCGATCGCAGCCAGTCCGAGCGTGAGGGCACCCTTGTTGGGGACCGGCGCGAAGTTGATCGACAGCACCAGCGCTGCCACCAGCACCACGGACAGGATCCCGCCGAGGTTGTCGACCGGATCGGTCGTCTCGTTGACGTGGCTCGGCACGAACAGCAGGGCCAGGATCAACGCGACAACGACGAGAGGCAATGTGATCAGGAAGACCGAGCCCCACCAGAACCGTTCGAGCAGCCATCCCGAAAGCAGAGGGCCGAGGGAGGCGATTGCCCCGCCGATGCCGGACCACAACGCGATCGCACGGGTGCGCCCCGGCCCCGACCACAGCGCGGTGATCAGCGCCAGCGTCGTGGGGTAGGCCATGCCAGCGGAGAGTCCGCCCAGGACGCGCGCCACGATCAGGATGCCGTCGTCCGGCGCGTAGGCCGCGAGCAGGCTGGCCGGGATCGACAGGACCACGCCGAGAACAAGCAGCAGTTTGCGCCCGTAGCGGTCGCCCAGACCGCCGAGATAGAGGACCGATGCCGCGAGGCCAAGGGAGAACCCGACGGCGATGAGATCCAACGTGGTCTGTGAGGAGTCGAACGCTTTCCCGATGTCCGGCAGGGCGACGTTCGCCACTGCGAGATTGAGGTTCGCCACAGCGGCGACCAGGATCAGCGCGGCGAGCACCAATCCGGATCGTTGCGGGACCCTGCCTACTGGTGTCTCTGCCATGGCGTCCGTCCAGACCTCAGGTCGGGCGGGCCGGGCTCACGTCCCCATCCACGGGTCCTGCCAACCCCCATGCTCGGCAGCCAGCGCGTCGGCGGCCGTCGGGCCCCAAGATCCCGGAGCATAGACATGGACTGGTGGCGGCGATTCGAGCAGTGGCTGCATGATCCGCCAGGTCTCTTCGACCCCGTCCTGGCGCGCGAACCGCGTGCTGTTGCCCATCATCGCCGCGTGCAGCAGCACCTCGTACGGCGTCGGTCCCTCCCCGCCTTCGGCAGCAAACTCCATGTCGAGCTCGATGGGCGCCGCACCGGCGACGTCAGCTCGGTGCGCATCCACGACGACCCTGATACCCGTCGAGGGATCCAGCTTGACCACGATCTGGTTGGGCTCGGGCCGGTTCCCGGCCGCTGCGAACCCCAGGCGCGGCGGACGCTTGAACACGAGCCGGAGCTCGGTCTGGGTCGCCGGCAGACGCTTGCCGGTGCGGATGAAGAACGGCACACCGGACCAACGCCAGTTCTCGATCTCGATCCGCAGGGCGGCGTACGTCTCCGTCGTCGAGTCCGACGCGACGCCGTCGATGTCGAGGTATCCGTCGTACTGACCTCGGACATAATGAGCGGGGTCTGCCTCGACGACGGACCGGAAGAGTGCCACCTGCGCCTCTTTGATCGTGCTGGGGTCGCCTCGTGAGGGTGCCTCCATCGCGGCGGCCGCGATGACCTGCATGAGGTGGTTGACCACCACGTCACGTAGCGCGCCGACCGGGTCGTAGAAGTGACCGCGGTCCTCGACGCCGAAACTCTCCGCCATCGTGATCTGCACGCATTGCAGGTAGTTGCGATTCCAGACCGGCTCGAACATCGCGTTCGCGAATCGCAGGTAGAGGATCTCCTCGATGCCCATCTTCCCGAGGTAATGGTCGATCCGGTACAGCTGGGACTCGTCGATATGTGCGTGCAAGTCCTCGGCCAGGGCGCGAGCGGACTCCAGATCGTGGCCGAACGGCTTCTCCACCACTACACGGGCCGACGTTGTCAGGCCGGCTTCGGCCAGGCCCTTGACGACGGTGCCGAACAGGAACGGCGGGATCTCGAGGTAGAAGACGGGGCAATTGGCACCCTTGATCGCCTCCCCGACGCGCGCATATGTGGCCGGCTCGGTGAAGTCGCCGCTCACGTAGGACAGTCGCGCTGCAAAGCGGTCGAAGACCGCCGGGTCGAGTCGCTCGCCGGTGCCCTCGATCGACTCACGCGCACGCTGAACGAGTTGCTCCACGGTCCAGTCATCGACGGCGACACCAACGATCGGACACTGCAGCAGACCGCCGGCCTCGAGCCGGTACAGCGATCGGAAGGTCATCACCTTCGCCAGATCGCCGGTGATCCCGAAAACCACGAACACGTCTGCTGGCTGCCGCTCCGCGCTGTCGGCCGTCGTTGTCATCCCTACCTCCATACGTCTGCTCGTCGCGTGTGCGACGGCCGTAGGCATGGCCGCCGGTGACGCCTCCGGTCGTGTCGTCAAGCCACGAACTCTTCTCACAATGACGGTTGCCGTCCAACGATGTCGCGCTGATACCGTCCTGGCATCGTCCGCTCCGGATGACTTCTGCGGGGTGCCGGGGCGCCAGCGACCTCACCCGGCGCCTGCGGCCCGGACGGTTACCAGGGCCGGGCCGGTGTGCGTGTCAATGAGTCGAGTGCGGGGCTCAGCTGGCCCAGGCGAGCAGTGGCTCACGACGCTGCGGATGGCGGAGCTCCGCCAGGGCGTGCTTCTCC
>DAIUDS010000030.1:0-16849 GCA_036845485.1 Jiangellaceae bacterium | reverse complement strand
TCGAACCGCGAGGACATGATCGACCCGGCCATCCTGCGGCCCGGCCGGCTCGACGTGAAGATCAAGATCGAGCGCCCCGACGCCGAAGCCGCGCGGGATATCTTCAGCAAGTACCTCACCGAGGGCCTGCCGCTGCACGCCGACGACCTGGCCGAGCACGGCGGGTCCCGCGCGACCGCGGTCGACGCGATGATCCAGCGTTCGGTCGAGCGGATGTACACCGAGAGCGAGGACAACCGGTTCCTCGAGGTCACCTACGCCAACGGTGACAAGGAGGTCCTCTACTTCCGCGACTTCAACTCCGGCGCCATGATCCAGAACATCGTCGACCGGGCGAAGAAGATGGCGATCAAGGAGTTCCTCGAGACCGGCACCAAGGGAATCCGGGTGCAGCATCTCCTCACGGCGTGCCTCGACGAGTTCAAGGAGAACGAAGACCTGCCGAACACCACGAATCCGGACGACTGGGCGCGGATCTCGGGCAAGAAGGGCGAGCGGATCGTGTTCATCCGCACGCTGGTGTCCGGCAAGGAGGGCATCGAGGCCGGTCGGTCAATCGACACCGTCGCCAACACCGGCCAGTACCTGTAAGCGATCAGCTCGTTCGGGTGTCGGTTGTTCGACGCGTCCCGTGAACGAGCCTCGGCTGTTGCGAACCGATGGGGGACACTCGGCCCATGACTGCGTCCACCACGCCGATCCATTGGGGAATCGTCGCCACGGGCGGCATCGCGCACACGCTGGCCGGCGAGATCCTCCTGCTGGGCGACGCGGAGATCGTCGCGGTGAGCTCCCGCAACCGGGAACGTGCGCAGGCCTTCGCCGGCGAGTTCGGCATTGCGAGGGCGTACGGCTCGTACGAGGAACTGCTCGCCGACGATGCCGTCGAGATCGTCTACGTTGCCACTCCGCACGCCCAGCACGCCGAGGTCGTCGGTCGGGCGATCCACGCCGGTAAGGCGGTCCTGTGCGAGAAGGCGTTCACGACCTCACTCGCGGCCACCGAGGACCTGGTTCGGAGAGCTCGGGAGCGCGGCGTGTTCTGCATGGAGGCGATGTGGACGCGCTTCATCCCGGTCGTCGTCACGGCTCGTCGGATCGTGGCCGACGGGGGCATCGGCGAGGTTCGCAGCGTCAGCGCGGACCTGGGGTTCCCGGCCGGCCCGGGCGCGAAGGACCGGATCTGGGATCCGGCGCTCGGCGGCGGTGCACTACTGGACGTCGGCATCTACCCCGTCGCGTTCGCGCAGATGCTGCTCGGCTCACCGCACACGCTGGCCGTGCACGGCACGCTGACGGCGGAGGGCGTCGACGCCGAGGCGGGCCTGCTCCTCGGATGGGACAGTGGCGCCTTCGCACTGCTGGAGACGTCGTTGCTCGCGCTGACCGGCAACACGGCCAGGATCGTCGGCACCGAAGGCCGGCTCGACGTTCCGCCGATGTTCCACCATCCCAGCCGGCTGATCCACACTGACGGTACCGGCGAGGGGCGGGTGTATGAGCACGAACCCGAGGGCCGCGGTTACGTGCCGATGCTTCGGGCGGTGCAACGGTGCCTGCGAGAGGGGAGGACCGAGACCGCCGAGATGCCCCTCTCTGACACCGTCGCCGTGATGCGGGTCCTCGACCAGGCGCTTCGTGCTCTGGGCGTCCGCTATCCCGAGCCTGCACCCATCGCCCCCCGAGCCTATTCACCGCGTGGACACCGGCTCGGCACGAGCACGCCGTAGGCTCGTGACATGAGCGTGCGCCGCGTCGTCGGCATCGAGACCGAGTACGGCATCGCCGTACCGGGCAACCCGGCCGCCAATTCTATGCTGACGTCGTCGCAGGTCGTCAACGCCTATGCGTCGGCGACGGCGCGGGCCCGCCGGGCGCGGTGGGACTTCGAGGAGGAGAGCCCACTGCGCGACGCGCGCGGCTTCGAGCTCTCGCGGGACGGCGCCGATCCCAGCCAGCTCACCGATGAAGAGGTCGGTCTGGCCAACGTGATCTTGACCAACGGGGCCCGCCTCTACGTCGACCACGCCCACCCCGAGTACTCCTCACCGGAGGTCACGTCTCCGCGTGACGCGGTCCGCTGGGACAAGGCCGGTGAGCTGGTCATGGCCGAGGCGGCCCGGCTGGCCGCCCTCGTGCCGGGCTCGTCACCGATCCAGCTCTACAAGAACAACGTCGACAACAAGGGTGCCTCCTACGGCTGCCACGAGAACTACCTGATGAGCCGGCAGACACCGTTCGCGGACATCGTCCGGCACCTGACCCCGTTCCTGGTGTCCCGCCAGGTGGTCTGTGGCGCGGGCCGGGTGGGGCTGGGGCAGGACGGCAACCGGCACGGCTTCCAGATCTCCCAGCGGGCCGATTACTTCGAGGTCGAGGTCGGACTCGAGACCACACTCAAGCGGCCGATCATCAACACCCGGGACGAGCCGCACGCGGACCCCGAGCGGTATCGACGCCTGCACGTGATCATCGGCGACGCCAACCTGTCCGAGGTGTCGACCTACCTCAAGCTCGGCACCACCTGCCTGGTGCTCGCGATGATCGAGGAGGGCTTCCTCGGCGTCGACCTGTCGATCGAGCGGCCCGTCACCACGCTCCACGAGGTGTCGCACGACCCCGACCTCGGCCACCTGCTCACGCTCAAGGACGGCCGCAGGCTCACGGCCGTCCAGCTCCAGATCGAGTATGCCGAGCAGGCCCGCAAGTTCGTGGAGAACCGGTACGGAGCCGACGTCGACCCCGACACCGCCGAGATGCTGGACCGGTGGGACTCGGTTCTGACCCGCCTCGAGACCGACCCGATGTCGCTCTCAGGTGAGCTGGACTGGGTGGCCAAGCTCGGGCTGCTGGAGTCGTACCGCGATCGGGACGGGCTGGAGTGGTCACACCCGAAGCTCCACCTCGTCGACCTGCAGTACTCCGACGTCCGTCCGGCGCGCGGGCTCTATCACCGCCTGGTCTCGCTCGGCCAGATGACGCGACTGCTCGACGACCACGAGGTGACCCGCGCGGTCCACGAGCCGCCGGACGACACCCGCGCCTACTTCCGCGGGCGGTGCCTAGCCAAGTACGCGCCGCATGTCGCGGCCGCGTCCTGGGACTCGGTGATCTTCGACCTGCCCGGACGCGACGCCCTGCAACGCGTGCCCACGTTGGAGCCGCTTCGCGGTACCAGGGCTCACGTCGGCGACCTGCTCGACCGGTGCCGCACCGCAGAGGAGCTGGTGAAGGCACTTTCCAGCGGTTGACCTGGCGGCGAGACGCTGTTGCGCGCTGAGCGTAACCGTCGGGCACGTGCCGGAGCCGCCATGCGTCACGGCTGCTGGGTAGGGTCGTGCTAGTACGACCGCATTCTTCGCCGGAGGTGGGCCATGGCACGCGATACGAGCGGGCAGCAGCAAAAGCAGCCCCGTCGCTCCGAGGACGTAGAGGCGGCTGAGTCGGCCGAGGCATCGGAGGCCGTCAAGGAGCGCCAAGACAAGCTTGCCGACGACGTCGATGCGATCCTCGACGAGATCGACGAGGTGCTGGAAGAGAACGCCGAAGACTTCGTGCGGGGGTTCGTCCAGAAGGGCGGACAGTAGCCGTCCGGTTGCCTGCCTGCCCCCGAATGACTGGAAGAGGAGACGAGTGCACATCGACCCCCGAGGCGGCGGGCGGCTGCCAGCTGCCTTCCTGACGCCGGGCACCTCGTCGTTCACCGAGTTCCTCGGCCAGCAGGCGCCCGAGCTGCTGCCCGGGCGGCGGGCGCTCCCGGGCGACCTGGCTGCCGAGGCACCGCACGGCACCACGGTCGTCGCCACCACGTTCTCAGACGGCGTCGTGATGGCCGGCGACCGCCGCTCCACGATGGGCAACATCATCGCGCAGCGCGATGTCGAGAAGGTCTTCCCGGCCGACGACTTCTCCTGCGTGGGCATCGCCGGTGCCGCCGGGGTGGCCGTCGAGATGGTGCGGCTGTTCCAGCTCGAGCTGGAACACTACGAGAAAATCGAGGGAAGCGTGCTGTCCCTGGATGGCAAGGCCAACCGGCTCTCGCACATGATCCGCGGCAATCTCGGCATGGCCATGCAGGGGCTGGCCGTGCTGCCGCTGTTCGCCGGCTTCGACCTCGAGCTCAACAAGGGCCGGATCTTCTCCTACGACGTCACCGGCGGTCGTTCCGAGGAGCACACGTACTACTCGGTAGGATCCGGCTCGCTGTTCGCGCGCGGCGCCTTGAAGAAGCTGTTCCGCGACGACCTCACCCGCGACGACGCCACCATCGTCTGCGTCCAGTCGCTCTACGACGCCGCAGACGACGACTCCGCGACCGGAGGGCCCGACCTGTCCCGCAAGATCTTCCCGGTCGTCGCCATGGTCGACATGCGCGGCTACCGTCGCCTCGACGACGACGATGTCGCCTCCGTCGTGACCTCCGTCGTGGAGGGACGCAACCAGCGGCCCGACGGCCCACAGGCCCCGCTGCACTAGCCCGCCAACGCCGAGAGAGGACTCCGCCGGTGTCGATGCAATTCGGCTACGTCTCGCCAGAGCAGCTGATGAAGGACCGCGCCGACTACGCTCGCAAGGGCATCGCACGCGGCCGCTCGGTCGTCGTCGCCCAGTACGCCGGGGGCATCCTGTTCGTGGCCGAGACGCCGTCGCGGTCTCTGCACAAGATCAGCGAGATCTACGACCGGATCGCGTTCGCGGCGGTCGGCAAGTACAACGAGTTCGAGAATCTCCGGGTCGCCGGTGTCCGCATGGCCGACCTGCGCGGCTACGCCTTCGACCGGGCCGACGTCACCGGGCGAGGTCTCGCCAACGTGTACGCCCAGACCCTCGGCACGATCTTCACCCAGGAGCCGAAGCCGTACGAGGTGGAGATCATCGTCGCCGAGGTGGGAGACGCCCAGGACGAGGACCAGGTCTACCGGCTGACCTACGACGGCTCCGTCGCCCAGGAGCGCGGCTTCGCCGTGATGGGTGGCTCTGCGGAGCAGATCAGTCGGTACATGGCCGACAAGTACCGCGAGGACATGACTCTCGAGACGGCGCTGCGGCTCGCCGTCGACGGGCTCGGCCGCGACAACGGCAGCAGCGAGCCACGCTCCTTGACCACCGACTCGCTGGAGGTCGCCGTCCTCGACCGCGACCGGCCGCGACGGCGTTTCCGGCGGATCAACCCGCCCGAACTCGATGATCTTCTCGCCAGCGGCAGTACCGCCGCTCCCGAGGTTGCGGCACCCGAGGGCGACGGTCCCGACGACGACGGTGCGAGCACGTAGTCTGGCCGGATGGACCGCCGCATCTTCGGCCTCGAGAACGAGTACGGCGTCACGTGCACGTTCCGCGGGCAGCGGCGGCTCTCGCCCGACGAGGTCGCTCGCTACCTGTTCCGGCGGGTGGTGACATGGGGCCGTAGCAGCAACGTCTTCCTGTCCAACGGTGCTCGGCTCTATCTCGACGTCGGCAGCCACCCCGAGTACGCGACGCCGGAGTGCGACGCCATCACCGACCTGGTCACCCACGACAAGGCGGGAGAGCGGGTCCTCGAAGGGCTGCTCGTCGACGCCGAGAAGCGGTTGCGCGAGGAGGGCATCGCCGGCGACGTCTACTTGTTCAAGAACAACACCGACTCTGCAGGCAACTCGTACGGCTGCCACGAGAACTACCTGGTGAGCCGGCATGGCGAGTTCTCACGGCTTGCCGACGTGCTCATCCCGTTCCTCGTCACGCGGCAGGTGATCTGCGGCGCCGGCAAGGTGCTGCAGACCCCCCGCGGCGCTGTCTACGCGGTCAGCCAGCGCGCCGAACACATCTGGGAAGGCGTCTCCAGCGCCACCACGCGCAGCCGCCCGATCATCAACACCCGCGACGAACCGCACGCCGACGCCGAGCGATACCGCCGGCTGCATGTCATCGTCGGCGACTCGAACATGAACGAGTCGACGACGCTGCTCAAGGTGGGCGCCACGGATCTCGTGCTGCGGATGATCGAGACTGGGGCGAACCTGCGCGATCTCGGCCTGGAGAACCCGATTCGGGCCATCCGGGAGATCAGCCACGACGTGACGGGCCGCCGAAAGGTGCGCCTGGCCAACGGGCGTGAGGCGTCGGCCCTGGAGATCCAGGACGAGTACTTCACCAAAGCGCGCGACTTCGTCGACCGGCGCGACCTCGGCACGCCGGCCGTCCAGCGGGTGCTGGACCTCTGGGAGCGCACGCTCAAGGCCGTCGACTCAGGCGACCTGGCGCTGGTCGAGCGCGAGATCGACTGGGTCACGAAGTACCGCCTCATCGAGCGCTACCGCGACCGGCACGGGCTCTCGCTCACTCACCCTCGGATCGCCCAGCTCGACCTCGCGTACCACGACATCCATCGGGGCCGGGGCCTCTACTACCTGCTCGAACGCCGCGGTGCGGTTGCACGGGTATGTCGTGACGTGGAGATCTTCGAGGCCAAGTCCGTGCCCCCGCAGACCACCCGGGCACGGCTGCGGGGGGAGTTCATCAAGCGCGCCCAGGAGCGTCGCCGCGACTTCACGGTGGACTGGGTGCATCTCAAGCTCAACGACCAGGCGCAGCGCACCGTGTTGTGCAAGGACCCGTTCCGGGCCGTCGACGAGCGGGTCGAGAAACTCATTGCCAGCATGTGACCTGGTTGCGCACGGCGATCTTTCGGGAATTCTCAGCAACCAGGGTTAGGGTTGAGACTCTTGCGCCCACTCTGCGGCGCCACGCTCCCGACCATGAAGGACGCATCACCGTGCGCAAGCCACCGGTCCTGGTAGCCCTCCTGCTCGGCACGACGCTCGCCATCGCCGCGTGCGGCTCGGACTCCGGCGATGAAACGACGACCGAGAGCGGAATCACCGTGTCCGGCGAGCCAGGCGACAAGCCCGAGCTGGGTATCCCGGACGAGGAGCCGTCGGACGAGCTCGTCGTGGACGTGCTCACTGAGGGCGACGGCGCCGAGATCGAGGCCGGTGACTTCATGCTGGCGCACTACCTCGGCCAGACCTGGGAAGCCGCCGAGGGCGACGAGGCCAACGTCTTCGACAACTCGTACGACCGCGAACAGCCCGCCGGCTTCACCATCGGCCAGGGCGGCGTAATCCCCGGCTGGGACGAGGGCCTGGTCGGACAGACGATCGGATCTCGGGTGCTGCTGAGCATCCCGCCGGACATGGGCTACGCCGACACGCCGCCGGAGGGCTCGACGATCGAGCCGGGTGCGACGCTGGTGTTCGTCGTCGATATCGTCGACACGATCGGGCCAGACGCTGGAGTCTCCGGCACGCCCGTGGCGGACCTTCCGGCCGACCTGCCGACGGTCACCGGCGAGGGCGCCGACATGCCGACAGTCGCGTTCCCGGCGACCGCCACGCCGGTGACGACCTCGACCACTGATGTCCTGATCGAGGGCGACGGCGAAGAACTCGGCGAGACGCTCGTGGTCAAGATCGTCCAAGCCTCGTACACATCGAAGGAGACGCAGGCCTCGTCGTGGGACGAGGGCCGCGGTCCCCTGACACTCACGCCGGACCAACTCCCGGGCATGGCGGAGGCGCTCGACGGTCAGAAGGTGGGTACCCGGGTGCTCACTCGAATCGCCGCCACCGACAACGTCACCGAGCAGGCGCCGGCCGGTGAACCGATCGCGATAGTCATCGACGTCGTCGGCACCATCTGACGGGAGCATGACCGTGCAGTCGGATCGTCCCGAGATCGACTTCCCCGACTTCCCGGTTCCCGACGACCTGGTCGTCGAGGACATCGTCGTCGGCGACGGTGCGGAGGCTGTGGCCGGCTCCTCCGTCGTCGTCCACTACGTGGGCGTGGCGTACTCGACCGGCGAGGAGTTCGACGCCTCCTGGAACAGAGGGGCACCGTTCGTCTTCCCGCTGGGCGCCGGGCGCGTGATCGCCGGGTGGGATCGCGGGGTCGTCGGCATGCGGGTAGGCGGCCGACGCCGGCTCGTCGTGCCCGCACACCTCGGTTACGGGGAGCGTGGCGCCGGCGAGGCGATCGGGCCCGGTGAGACGCTCATATTCGTCGTCGACCTGCTCGACGTCCGCTAAGGCAACGGCTGCACCGCCAGCGGAACGAGTACCGACCAACAGGAACAACGCGTACGACGAAGCCGCTCGACCTGGACTGACGCGCGGAAACCGACTCTCGGCCCGGTCGGCTGCTCGACCGGCATCATCGAACGTGATCTCTCCACACGTCCGGCTCCAGCTGACCGGTGCGTCCACAGGTACGTGGCGAAAGGGAGCTGCTCGGACGGCACGGCGGCTTGGTCCTGTCCATCGGTACCGGCCGAGTCGTCCGGACTGCGGAGGAGGTCAGCCGTCTTGGCGGAGCAGGTTCGCGGCGTGGCGGCCGGCGGCCGCGGCTGCGAGGAAGTACACGGGGTCGTCCTCCAACCCCCGGCGCATGGTCGACAACGGGACCGGGGACTTGCGCAACTCCTCGAGCAGACCGTCGACCGCGACCGTCACCAGGTTGTGGCGGGAGAGTGCGACAAGTTGGGTGCGGACCTTCTCCCCGAAGTCGCCGTCCAGTTCGGGTACCACGACGTCGGCGGGGTTGAGCGCCGCTTTGCCGTACGCCGTCAGGCTGTGATGCGAGACGCCTTGATGTCGCTCACGGGGATCGGCTTCGCTGATGCGCAAGGATGCGACGCACCGCCCACCGAGGATCGTGGTGGCGTTGACCGCCTCACCGCATGCGACGCCGGAGAAGCCCCAGCGGGTGCCGGTGCCGAGGTTTCCCGGGCCTTGTGCCACTACGACGATGTCCGCCCTGAACAGATGGCGCGCCGCCAGCAGCCCGGAGTGAAGCGTGACAGCCTCTGCGTCGCCACCGAATGCCTGCCCCACGGTCACGACGCCGGCCAGCCACCCGGTGTCCCGCAGGCCGGCGACCGAGCGGCTGAACCAGACCGGTAGGGCGCCGCCGTCGGTCATCACGTACACGATCCGGGCCTCGGGTGCGCCGGCCCGAACGCCCGCGACGACGGCCGGCAGTGCCGAGTGCAGATCGGCGACGACGACCGGCATGCCCTCCAGGTCGTCGGCGTTGCGTAACGCCTCGTGCGAAGGTGCGTCCTGCTCGTCGACGCCCAGCACCGTCGTCTGCAGTGGCGTGTAACGGGCCTTCACCAGGTGGCCCGGCCCGGGCGGCGGGTCGGCCGGCAGGCGCTCGGGCAGCGCCACAACCATGGCGTAGCCCCCCGTGCCGAGATCCATGGACACGGCGGTCGTGTTGAGCAGGACGCGGTCGCCGACCTGGGGGCGGCCGACGACCTGCTCGTAGGCGAGTGCACCAACGTCGCCTTCCCCGTCGAGATGGACCTGGAGCTCGATCACGCCGGGCCACGATGTCTCGATCGAGCGCACCACGCCTGACCGCCACCGGATCATTGGTCGAGGCTAGTCACCGGCACCGTGAGGCGCCGAGCGAGGTGCGAAACGCGACCGGGCGGCACCGGATAGCCTCGCGTGGTCAAGGAGGGGAACTGTGCCGACCCAGGCCAAGAGCGAGCGGCTGATGAACCTGGTCATCTGCCTGCTCGTCTCGCGCGGTCACGTGCCGAAGTCTCGCATCCGGCAGGTCGTCGGCGGCTACGGCGACCAGGCTCACGACGCCTTTGAACGCATGTTCGAGCGCGACAAAGAAGAGTTGCGCGAACTCGGCATCCCCATAGAGACCGGGTCGAACGACCCGTACGGTAACGACGAGCCCGGCTACCGGATCAGGCGGCAGGATTTCGAGCTGCCCGAAATCCGGCTGGAGCCTGACGAAGCGGCCGTCCTGGGGCTGGCGGCGCGAGTATGGCAGCACGCGAGTCTGGCCGCCGCGACGAGCCGGGCCGTTCTGAAGCTGCGGGCGGCCGGAGTGGAGACCGACACCGGCGCACTTGCGGCGGTGGAGCCGCGGGTCGCCGTCGAGGAGCCGGCGTTCTGGCCGCTCTGGGAGGCGGTGCGTGACCGTCGTCCGGTCACCTTCGACCATCGCAAGCAGCCGGGTGATCCACCGGTGGGCAGGAATCTTCAGCCGTGGAGCGTCCTGTCGTGGCATGGGCGCTGGTACGTCGTGGGCTACGACGTCGACCGAGCGGCGCCCCGACTGTTCCGCCTGTCGCGGATCGTGGGTGAGGTAGCACCTACGGGTCCGGCCGGTTCGTACGACGTCCCGCCAGGCCCCGAGATCCGCGAGGCGGCAAGCGCGCTCACGCCCGCGCGACAGACCAATCTCGCGCGGGTCCGCCTGCGCAGAGGCAGCGGTTACGGTCTGCGGCGCAGAGCCGCAGCCGAGCAGCCCTTGTCGGACGGGTGGGACCTGCTGACGGTCCCGTTCGCCGACGATGGCGTGCTCGCCGACGAGGTCGCGGGCTATGGCGCAGACGCGGTGCTTCTGGAGCCGCAGGCGGTACGCGAACGGGTGGTGGCGCGGCTGCGCGCCGTCGTGGGGGTGTCGGCGTGACCAAGCGTCACAGTGGAGCGCAGGAGCAGGTCTCGCGACTGCTGTCCTTGTTGCCGTATCTCCTTTCACACCCGAACACACGGCTGTCCGACGTCGCCGACCTGTTCGGGGTCAGCGAACGGCAGATCCTGCGCGACCTCAACGTGCTGTGGTTTTCGGGCCTGCCCGGGCTGGCGATGGGCGACTACATCGAGGTCGACATGGAGGCGGCCGAGGGGGAGGGCGTCATCAACGTCTCCAACGCCGACTACCTGGCTCGCCCGCTTCGGCTGGGCACGGACGAGGCGTTGGCTCTGGTTGTTGCACTTCGGACCCTCGCCGCGATGCCCGGCACGTACGACCGCGGTGCCGTCGACCGGGCTGTTGCGAAGCTCGAGCGCGCCGCGGGCGCGGCGGCCGAGCACGCCGCCGCCGTGCGGGTCGAGGTCGACGGAGACGCCGTGGCAGACGTTGCTGCCACGGTGCGGCGGGCGCTGGACGAGAAGCGGCGACTCCACCTGTCGTACTGGGTGCCGGGCCGCGACGAGACGACCGAGCGCGACGTCGACCCGATGCGCCTCGCGCTGGCCGACGGGCGGCTCTACCTCGAGGGGTGGTGCCGCCGGGCGGAGTCGGTACGGCTGTTCCGGCTGGACCGCGTGGCCGGGATCTCCCTGCTCGACGTGGCGGCGCAGGTGCCCAGGCAGGCTCGCTCTCGCGACCTGGGAGCCGGCATCTTCCAACCGTCACCCGAGGACGAGCTGGTCACGCTCGAGCTCGGGCCGGCCGGGAGATGGGTTGCCGACTACTACCCGTGTGAGTCGGTCGACGAACTCGGCGAGGACCGGCTGCGAGTGCGTCTACGTGTCGCCGACCCGCGCTGGGTCCGCCGACTCGCGTTGCGGCTGGGTGGCACCGGACGGATCGTCGACCCGCCCGACCTGGTCGAGGCCACCGTCAAGGACGCTCGTGCCGCGCTCGACGCGTACGAGCAGCCGGTCGAGGCCGGGTAGGGTCGCGATCTATGTCGACGCCTGCCGCCTGGTTCTTCATCACCGTGGCCGTTGTGCTCGTCGGCACGGCCGCAGGCGTCTTCCTCGCGGGCCGTTCGACGTACCGTCGCAGCCGCGTGCTGGCCCAGGAGTTGACCGGTCTGGCCGCCGACCTCGAGCGGACCATGACCGAGATCGAGCCGGCCGGCCCCACGAAGGGCGGTGAACCGACCGCCTGAGGTCGGGGCGTACCATCGACGAGGGTCACCGTTACGGGATGAGGTCACCATGTTCAAGAGCTTCGGAGCTCCAGAGATCTTGCTGATATTGCTGGTCGTTCTGCTGCTGTTCGGCGCCAAGAAGCTCCCCGAGACCGCTCGTGGGCTGGGCCGTTCCATGCGCATCTTCAAGGCCGAGACCAAGGGCCTGAAGGACGACGACAAGGTCGACGAGAGCGACATCGACGTGCCGCCGCTGCGCGAGGTGGAACCACGTCGGGAGCCCCCCGAGGTCTCCGAGCCGGTCAGCCGCGACGGCGTCACCGACGCGTCCCGCCGCGACGTCTGACGGCCGGCGCAACCCAGGCCGGCCGGTCGGATGACGGCAGTGGCGTGGTAACCGGTCGATGGTGACCCTCAGCGGACGGCGAGGAACGGGCTCGCAGCCGGAGCCGGACGCCGAGGGCCGCATGACCCTCGGAGAGCACCTCCGCGAGTTGCGTGACCGGCTGGTCAAGGCGATGCTCGCCGTGGTGGCCGGCGGGATCGTCGGCATCGTGTTCTACGACCCGATCCTGGACTGGTTCATCGGTCCGTTCAACGAGACCGTCGAGCGGCTCGAGCGCGAGCAGGGCATCGATGCAACCATCAACTTCGACGGTATCGCCGACCCGTTCACCATTCCGCTCCAGCTGGCCCTGCTCACCGGCGTCGTGCTGGCCGCACCGGTCTGGATCTATCAACTGTGGGCCTTCGTGACGCCGGGTCTGTATCGCAACGAACGGCGGTGGGCGACCGGAGTTGTACTCACCGCGGCCCCGCTCTTCTTGGGCGGAATCGTGCTCTGCTACTGGCTGCTGCCCAAGGGCCTCGGCGTCATCCTCGGGCTCACCCCGGACGACATCTCGAACATCGTCTCGTTCAGCCGGTACTTCAGCTTCGTGATCCGGCTGATGCTCGTGTTCGGCCTCGCGTTCCTGTTGCCGGTGTTCGTCGTCCTGCTCAACGCCGTCGGCGTCCTCACCGGGACCACGCTCTCGAACACCCGGCGATGGACGGTCGTGGGCATCTTTGTCTTCGCAGCCGTCGCCACACCGACCGCCGATCCGATCACGATGATCATGCTGGCCGTCCCGATGTGGGCCTTGTTCGAAGCCGCGGTCTTGATCTGCCGGTTCAACGACCGTCGGCGGGCCCGAGAGCTGGGCGCCGACCCCGACGACGGCGCCGCGTCGTCCATCGAACCGGCTCGGCTGGACCCGTCCGACGATCTCCCGTCGCGCCTGGACGGCGACGACGTGACGTGATCCCGGCAGGGGGGATGTCACAGCCGCTAGCCTTCGGCCGTGTCCCGCGAGATCGCGCTCATCGTCAATCCGACCTCCGGCCGTGGCAGAGGCGCACGGGCCGGCCGTGAGGCCGCCGCTCGCCTGCACCACGCCGGGCACGCCGTCCGTCAGCTGGTCGGCCGCGACGTACGCGAGAGCCAGGACATGGCCCGCGAGGCCGTCGCCCAGGGAACGGACGCCCTGGTGGTCGTCGGCGGCGACGGCATGGTCCATCTCGGGCTGCAGGCCGTCGGCGGGACCGACGTGCCGTTCGGTGTCGTGCCGGCAGGGTCCGGTAACGACTTCGCCCGCGCGATCGGTGTGCCGCTCCGGGACCCCACCGCCGCGGCGAGCATCGTGGTCACCGGCGCCGAGCGCCGGATCGACCTCGGCCGGGTGGGCGACCAATGGTTCGCGGGCGTGGTGGCTGCCGGCTTCGACGCCCGCGTGAACGACCGCGCGAACCGGATGAAGTGGCCTCGCGGCCGGATGCGGTACAACGCCGCGATGCTGGTCGAGCTGGGTGTCTTCCAGCCGGTTCCGTACGTGCTGGATCTCGACGGTGAGGCGTGGGAGACCAGCGCGATGCTCGTCACGATCGGCAACATCCCGTCCTACGGCGGCGGCATGAAGGTGACGCCGGGGGCGATCCTGGACGACGGGCTGCTGGACATCATGATCGTCAAGCCGCTCTCGAAGGCGCGGTTCCTGACAGTCTTTCCGCGCGTCTACACCGGTTCCCACGTCGACCTGCCCTTCGTGGAGATCCGCCGAGCCAAGCAGGTCCGCATCGACGCTCCCGGCATCACGACCTACGCGGACGGCGAGCGGCTGGGTCCGCTGCCGCAGACGTTCGAGGCGGTTCCTGCCGCCCTTCGCGTACTGGTGCCAGCGGCCGGGTAGCGTGCTGGGCATGAGCTCGCCCGCGGAGAGCTATGCAGCCGCGCGGCGGCGCCGGACCCAGCAGGCCAGTGCACTCGGCCGGTTCCGGGCCGGGTACGACTTCGGCCTCGACGATTTCCAGGCCCGCGCCTGCGAAGCCGTCGAGGCCGGTCGAGGGGTCCTCGTCGCTGCACCGACCGGTTCGGGGAAGACTGTCGTGGGCGAGTTCGCGGTCCACCTCGCGCTCGAGCAGGGCCGTAAATGCTTCTACACCACGCCGATCAAGGCCCTGTCCAACCAGAAGTTCCACGACCTCGTGACGCGGCACGGCCCGGAGCGGGTAGGCCTGCTGACCGGCGACAACACGATCAACAGCGAGGCGCCGGTCGTCGTCATGACGACCGAGGTACTACGCAACATGCTCTACGCCGGCTCGGCGACACTGGCCGGGCTCGGGTTCGTCGTGATGGACGAGGTGCACTACCTGGCCGACCGGTTCCGCGGCGCGGTCTGGGAAGAGGTCATCATCCACCTTCCCGAGTCGGTCAGTGTCGTGTCGCTCTCGGCCACGGTCTCCAACGCCGAGGAGTTCGGCGAATGGCTCTCCACCGTGCGCGGCGACACCGACGTGGTGGTCGAGGAACGCCGACCCGTGCCACTGTGGCAGCACGTCATGGTCGGCTCGCGGCTGCTGGACCTGTTCGTGTCCGGTGGTACGGGCGACGGTCAGCGACGTGTCAACCCGGAGCTGCAGCGATACTCGCGTGACGAGCAGCGCTTCGCCCGCGTGGGCGACCGTCGGCCAGGTCGGGGTGGCCATCGGCCCAGGCGTAACGGCGGCGCATACCCCCCCAGCCGAGTCGAGGTGCTGGACCGGCTCGACCGTGCCGGTCTGCTGCCGGCGATCACGTTCGTGTTCAGCCGGGCCGGGTGCGAGGCGGCCGTGCGGCAGTGCCTGGACGCAGGCCTCCGGCTGACCTCGCCGGAGGAACGCGACGAGATCCGTGCGGTGGTCGAGCACCGGTGCGCCGAAATCCCCGACGAAGACCTGCACGTGCTCGGTTATCACGAGTGGGCGGACGGCCTCGAACGAGGGATTGCCGCCCACCATGCCGGCATGCTGCCGACGTTCAAGGAGGTCGTCGAGGAGCTGTTCGTCAGGGGTCTGGTTCGCGCCGTCTTCGCTACCGAGACGCTGGCGCTGGGCATCAACATGCCGGCGAGGTCGGTCGTGATCGAGCGGCTGGTCAAGTGGAATGGCGAGACTCACGCGGAGGTGACACCGGCCGAGTACACCCAGCTCACGGGACGCGCGGGCCGGCGCGGCATCGACGTGGAGGGCCATGCGGTGGTGCTGTGGCAACCGGGGCTGGATGCGACCGCCGTCGCGGGGCTCGCATCGACCCGCACCTACCCGTTGCGGTCGTCGTTCCGGCCCTCGTACAACATGGCCGTCAACCTGGTCGGGCAGGTCGGGCGGGCTTCGGCACGGGAGCTGCTCGAGTCCTCGTTCGCTCAGTTCCAGGCCGACCGGGCGGTCGTCGGGCTGGCCCGGACGCTGCGCCGGCACGAGGAGGCGCTCGACGGCTACCGCGAGGCGATGACCTGCCATCTGGGCGACTTCGAGGAGTATGCGCACCTACGCCGGCAGATCACCGAGCGTGAGGCCTCGCTGGCCCGCCAGGGTACGTCGCTGCGCCGGGCCGCGGCCGCGGAGTCCCTCGAACGGCTCCGGCCGGGCGACGTCGTGCGCGTCCCGTCGGGCAAGTTCGCCGGCATCGCGGTCGTGCTCGACCCCGGCATGTCCACAGGCGGGCGTGGGGAAGGACCCAGGCCGACCGTGCTGACCCAGGCCCGTCAGGTGCGCCGGCTCTCGCTGGTCGACTTTCCGGTCGCGGTCGAGACACTCGCCCGGATGCGGATACCCCGGTCGTTCAACCCCAAGGCCGCGACGTCCCGCCGGGATCTCGCGGCCGCGCTTCGAGCCAAGGTCCCCGACGAGGGCAGGGCCCGGTCGCGGGGACCACGCTCGCCGGCAGCCGACGACGGCGAGCTGTCGCAGCTGAGGCGCACGATGCGAGCACACCCGTGCCACGGCTGCGCCGAGCGCGAGGACCACGCCCGCTGGGCCGAGCGATGGTTCCGGCTGCGCCGTGAGGTCGAGCAGCTCGGGCGGCGGGTCGAGTCCCGGACCAACACGGTGGCGCGTCAGTTCGACCGGGTCTGCGGAGTGCTGTCCGACCTGGGGTACCTGCGCGGCGACGAGGTAACGCCGGCCGGGCGTCGCCTGTCTCGTCTCTACACCGAGCTCGACCTGCTGGCCGCGGAGTCGCTGCGCGAGGGTCTGTGGGACACCCTGGACCCGGCAGAGCTCGCGGCCTGCCTCTCCTCACTCTCCTACGAGTCGCGCCAGCCCGACGACGCCGTTCCGCCGCGGGTGCCTCCGGGCCGGGTTCGCGACGTGCTGGGTGAGATGGTCCGGCTGTGGGGAGACCTGGACGCCCTGGAGAAGGAGTACCGGCTGGACTTCCTGCGGGAACCGGACCTGGGCTTCGCGAACGCGGCTTGGCGCTGGGCCAGCGGCCACCGGCTCGAGTCCGTACTTACCGAGGCGGATCTCACCGCCGGGGACTTCGTCCGGGCCGTGCGTCAGCTTCTCGACCTCCTGGACCAGGTAGCGGATGCCGCGGGCGACGCGCCGGCGCGCGAGACCGCGCGGCGCGCCGCCGGCGCCCTGCGCCGGGGGGTCGTCGACTACGCGTCGCTGACCGAGTCGAAGGAGCCGGATGTCACGGTTCACGTCCGCCGGCGCCGTCGATCGCCAGAAGCACGCGGTTGAGCGACGAGTCGAGGTTCCAGCGCTCCGCCAGGTCGACCAGTGTTTCCGGATCGTGGGCCGCACGGGCGAGAGCGTCGTCGCCGCCGTGGACGATCCGACGGCCGACCTCTCACCCACGATGCGCCGCAAGCT
>DAIUDS010000029.1:0-17162 GCA_036845485.1 Jiangellaceae bacterium | reverse complement strand
AATCGAGGATGGGCGGCTTCTCGTCGACGACCGTGTCGGCGGTCTCCCTCGCCTCCCTGCGGTGGGTGCCGTCCGCGGCTCGACGGGGCGTGTATGCCGTGAGCAACAGGACGATCCCGGCGATCAGTCCCACCAGACCGAGGATGCCAAGCACCAACGGCAGCACGTTGCGGACGAGGTTGAGCTGGCTGGCCAGCGAACGGTACTCGTCGACGTTGGCCTGCACCTGCTCGTCGGTGTACCCGATGGTGCCGCTGGTGATCGTCGCGATCTCTTCTCCCTGGTAGACCAGGACCGTGTCCTGCTCCTCCCGGCCGCGGATGATGACGCCGGTCTCAGGCTCGATCCACAGGGTGCGCGTGTTCGCGTAGGTTCGGTCGGCCTCGATGGACGGCTCCTGCGAACCGGCGAGGCTTCCCGGCACCTCGAGTTGACTGACGACGGTGGGCTCTATGGTCTGGACGAAGCGGTAGACGGTCATGTCGTCGATCTCGTCCTCTCCGTCGAACACGGCCGGTGTCGCCTCGCGCAGGGCGATGTCCCAGAACTCGTAGTCGCGCTGCTCGGTGCCGAACGGGAACTTGAGGATCTGCCCCTCGTGGTCGATCGGGTCGCCGTCGATGGACTGGCCGTAACCCTCCACACCCGCGCCGGTACGACGATCGAATGCCACGATCGAGCGAGTGGCCGTCAGCGTGTCCCCGGCCGCGTTCGTCGTGTTGACCACGGATTCCCACACGGCGACATCTTCATCACTGGTGCCCGCGGGACGATCCTCGACGATGGACACCGTGCCTCGGGTCGAGGTGACGTCGGTGACGACCTCGGGATCCTCTCCTGCCAGGAGGGCAGGGATGGAGAAGACCGTGACATCCGATCCCGACGACACCGTTGTACTCGCCTGGTCCTGCGGGGCGACGGCCAGGCGCGGGTAGACGTACCAGCGCAGCAGCGGTGCCAGCACGAGGAAGAGTGCTCCGACGATAAGGAGGACGAGGCCGACGTTACGGCGCATGGCAACCTTTCCTGACACCGAGCAACTCGAAATGACGGCGCCGCAACTTAGCGCATCGCGCTACTCAGGAGTAGTGGTCGACGCTACTCCGTGACCAATCGCCGGTCAGTTGCTGCCGTAGGCAAGATCCTCGGCGTTGACGTCATGAGCGACCTCTTCCGCGGACGGTCCACCCGCCACGTTGACGATCGTGATGGCTGCCGCAACCGCGAGGGCTGCGCCGAGCACAGCGGCGAGCACCCCGGCGAGAACGTTGTTCATCTGAGCCATCTACTCCTCTTGCCGTGCACGATCAGGTTGCGCGGACTGTACCAGGGCGTCCTGGCCGTTCCGAGTGAGCTTCGCCTTGGCCAGCCACGCGGCGGACCCGGCCACTACCGCCAACGCCGTCAGGTGCGCTACGAGCACCGGCGCCCGAGGTGGGACCGCCCGCCAAGGCGCCGGATCTCCGCGCACGCGGTAGAGATCGATATCGCCTCCGATGATGACAGAATCGAGATCCTCCAGTACCCGGCCCGGACGGGCTCCCGGCGTACCGTGCTCCACGGCGACCCAGCCGACCCCTAGCCGAAGCAGACGCTCCGCCGGGTCGGATGCGTCCAAGGCCTCCGCCACGGCCGCCGCCCGGGGATCCTCGCCGGCCAGCCGCCGGCTCCCCACGGTCAGCGTGTCGGGGACGACGGTCTCGACGCCGACGTAGCGCGGCAGTGGGTCGAGAACAGTGCGTCCGTCGTTCCAGTCGAACGATCGGTACGGCTGGTACGGCAGCACGACGAGCGCGCCGGCCCCAGGCTCGCGCTGGAGCGCATCGCGGACATCGTCCCAGCTCGGCGGGTATTGGACGGCTGACAACCGACCCCCGACTCCCCAGGCGAGGTCCGGCAGCGCCGCCAGGGGCAGCAGGGCTGCGGTGCTCGCCACAACCGTAGCGGACACGAGTCCACCACTCCAGCGGGACACCGACGCTGCCAGCCGGGCAGCACCCAACGCAGCGGCGGGAGCGAGTGCGAGCGAGTACCAAGCCAGGAACTTCGTTCCGTCCCGCAACAGGCCGGCACCTGGAAAGCGTTCCACCGCCCACGCAAGCGTGCCCCCGAACGCCCCGGACAGGCTCAACACGATGCCCAGGACGGCAAGCACGACGAGCGCGAGCGTCGCCGTGCCACCCACGGTGGGTCGCAACCGCGTAATGCCGCCCAGCGCAAGGCCCACCCACACGACCGTGATGATCGCCGCCGTCCAGAGGGACCGGCTGTCCGGTACGACCTCGGAGTTCCAGATGCCGCCAAGGGTGAGCACGCTGCCGACCAGTCCGAGCGGTGAGTCCGGGTGGGCCGCGAAGGCCTCGACGGCGCGCGGGTCCGACGTCAATGAGGTGGGCGTCAACACGCCGGGCACCAGCCACGGCAACTGGAGCACGACACAGCCGGCCACGGCCAGCGCCGCCGGAGATCGTCGACGACGACCGGGCAGCGCCACCACCACCACCACGAGGACGCCGGTGGCCAAGATCCCACCGGTAGGCGTCACCGACGCGAGCGCGACCAGCACTAGCGCCTTCGGCAACGCCGCTCGATCCCCGTGGCGCACTGCCAGGCTGGCACGGAGAAGCCACGGAAGCACGGCGTACCCCACGAGCAAACCCCAATGCCCGATGACCAGCCGCTCCGCGACATAGGCATTCCACACGTATGCGGAGGCGGCAACGGCCCGCACGGTGCCCGAGGCCCGGGGCAGCAGCATCGCCGCACCGATCGCGCCGCCCGCGAGAATCCCCACGAGCACGGCCCGGTAGAGCAACTCACCGGGAACGACTTGCGTCAGCACCGCCACAACGGCGTCCAGGGGAACGGCTCGCGGCAACGCGCTGCCCAGTCCCAACGCATCCGGAACCAGCTCCTGCCGTGGCACTGTGACCATGTCGTACGAGAGCAGGAAGCCCGGCCGGGCCAGCGGCGCCAGGACGAGCGCCGCAAGGCCGACGCACCAGGCCAGGAGTGGCCACGGGTAGGGCAGCCTCGCAGGCGGGATGGAGGACGTATCAGCCACACTGTCCTCCCAACCCATGGACGCCGAGGCGACAGTGAAGCAGAACCGGGGTACGCAGCTGACAGCTCGGGTGGCGACGGCGGGGGGCGTCGCCGCCGCCACGAGCATCGCCAACGTCGTCGCGTATCTGCTGACGGTGGTCGCCGCCCGGCTCCTGGAGCCAACGGAGTTCGGGGCATTCGGGGCCGTGCTCGCGCTGATCATCGTTGGCAGCGTGCCCGCACTCGCGGTTCAGGCCACCGTCGCCCGGACCAGGGCCCGCCGTGAGCCCGTGGCTTCCGACGTGCGGTCGGGACTGGTCCTCGCGCTCGCCACGGGACTGGGTCTGGGCGTGCTGGCCCCGGCCCTGGCCACGTTCCTTCAACTGCCGTCGGTGGTACCGGTCGTCGCCGCCGCGGTCGGCGTGGCGGCGGTAACCGCCACCGCGCCGGCCATGGGTCTGGTCCAGGGTGCGGAGCGCTTCACCGCCCTCGGCGTGCTCGTCGCGGGCCAGGCCGCGCTACGGGTCGGGGGCGGCCTGGCCGGGATGGCGGTCCGGCCGACGGCATCGGCAGCGCTGGTCGGAGTCGCTGCGGGGCTGATCGTCGCCGCTCTCGGCGCCTGGTTCATCGCACGGCCACCGCTCGGTTCGGGGGCGCGAAACACGTTCCTCACCAGCCTGCGGAATGCCTTCGTCGCGGGCACACTCCTGCTCGGCCTCGTCCTCGTGACCAACGCCGACGTGGTTCTCGCCCGGCACGTGCTGTCCGCAAGGGACAGTGGCTTCTACGTAGCGGGCTCGGTGTTCACCAAGATCGCCTTTTGGCTGCCCCAGTTCGTGACACTCATGGCCTTTCCCGCGCTCACAGATCCGAAGCGACGGCGCGAGGCCTTCCGACTGGGTGTGTTCGCCGTCGCTGGCTGCGGCGCGGCCCTGGTGGTGGGAACGGCCATCCTGGCCGAGCCGGCCGTCTCCGTCGTGGCCGGCTCGCGCTACGCCGACCTCGCTCCCTGGATCCCGGCGTTCACCGCCCTCGGTGGGATGTTCGCCGTCGCACAACTGCTCGTCTACGCCCACATGGCGAGCCGGGACCGGCCGACCATGGCGGTGGTGTGGGCAGTGCTGATTGCCTACGTCACCGTCGTCGAGTTCACTGCCGCCGGCCTGGGCGGTGTGCTCGTCCCGGCATTGTCCGCCGCCGGGCTGCTCGTGCTGTGGGGCCTGACCCGCGAGCGGGTCATGTCGCGACGTCGGGACCGGTCTCGAGACGGTCCGCCCGTACCATGACTGGACCGTCCACGGGCTCCGCCATGCAACGCCGTCGTGGCCGTGGAGCCGGGTTCCGCGACCCCTGGGTCAGCGCGAAGCGGTGCCGGTCGGTGCGTCCGTCCTCACGCCATACTCGGGTGGACGGCGCCGGTGCGCCTCATCACGAGCAGCAGGTTCCATGTGGCCACCTCGCGCACACCCGGCAGCCGGACGACCGAGCGGCACCACTCCGGCAGGTACCGGGGCCGGGCGTCGATGAGTACCGCGTCAGGTCGGCCTTGGGCCCATCGCAACCCGTCGCGTACCGAGACCCGGAAGAGTGTCGAACCCACCCGGTTCTTCGGCGCGTGGCCGGTTCGTCGCTCGTAGAGTCGGGCGGCCCGTTCGGCGCCCAGATAGTCCCACCGCGATGTCTCGTGTCCACCCCAGGGCGAGAGCCAGTTCGTGTATGCACAGACGACCAGGCCCCCCGGGCGCGTAACTCGGACCAGCTCGTCGAGCAGCATGGTCGGCCGACGGACGTGCTCGAGGACGTTGCTGGCGAAGGCGACGTCGAGAGACGCTTCGGTGAACGGCAGCCGCTCACCCGAGCCGACGACCGAGAACGACGTCGCCGCGTACTCCCTGGCCTCGGCCGCACTTCGCTCGTTGACATCGAGTGCGACGTACGTGGCGCCAGCCGCTGCGAATGCCCGGGCGAACTGCGCACGGCCAGCCCCGACGTCAAGGACGAGGCTCCCGGCAAGGCGCGTATAGCGCCCGACCGTGAGCACCGAATCCACGGCCAGCGTCGAGTAGAAGCGCTCAGGATCGGTCTGCTCGACGCGGAACGCCGCTAGCAGCGCCATCGAGCGTCGCACGCCCTGATGGACAGCGCTTGTCACCGGCCGGATGCTAGTTCCCCATGCGCGACCCCAGTAGCCTGACCGGCCAACCCCGGCACGTCCGGCCGGATCGAACCTGCGGAGTACAGCCCCATGAGTGCTGACCCTCAAGCCGGCCCACGGCCGCGCGTCCTGTTCCTCTCCTGGCGCGACAGGAGCCACCCGGAGGGCGGTGGCTCGGAGATGTACGTGGAGCGGATGGCGCAGGCCATGAGCGCCGGCGGTTGGGACGTCACTGTGCTGTGCGCGAGCTATCCGGGCGCCGAACGGGAGGAGCGACTCGGCTCCGTGCGGTTCATCCGGCGCGGCGGGCGCTACTCGGTCTACCTGCGTGCGGCTATGCATGTGCTGGGCCGTCCGGCTCGCTACGACGCGATCGTCGACATCCAGAACGGCGTGCCGTTCTGGACACCACTGCTCACCAGCACGCCGGTAGTGCTGCTGATCCACCACGTGCACCGGGAGCAATGGCCCGTGGTCTTCGGTCCATGGCGGGCGCGGCTCGGGTGGTGGCTCGAGTCCCGGATGGCACCCGCGGTCTACCGCCGCTGCCGGTACGTCACCGTCTCCGAGGCGACACGGTCCGAGCTCGTCGGCCTCGGAGTCCATCCAGCGCGGGTGCAAGTCATCCACGCGGGCAATGACATGCCCGACGAGGTCGACCTCCGTGGCGGCCCCGGCCGGCACGAACCGCCGTCCATGGTCATCCTCGGGCGGCTCGTCCCCCACAAGCGGGTGGAGATTGCCATCGACACCCTCGCGTCACTGCGGGAGCGCTTCCCGGCACTGACACTCGACGTTGTCGGCTCGGGCTACGGGCGGGACCAGCTGCGTGGCCACGCAGGACGGCTGGGCGTCACCGATGCCGTGCTGTTTCGAGGGTTCGTCAACGAGGCCACCAAGCACCGGCTGCTCGCCCAGTCCTGGGTGAACCTGATGCCGTCGCTGAAGGAGGGCTGGGGTCTCGCGGTCGTGGAGGCCGCGGCGCACGGAACGCCGTCGGTCGCCTTCCGGGCGGCCGGGGGGACGGCCGAATCGGTGGTTCACGGCCGGACCGGCCTTCTCGCCGACAACCTGGCCCAGTTCATTGATCACGTGGCACTGCTCCTGAGCGATCCGCAGCTTCGAGACGAGATGGGTGCAGAGGCCCGCAGGTACGCGGGTCAGTTCACCTGGACGGCGACCGGTGAGCAGTTTCGCGCCGTCGTCGAATCCGCCAGGACAGGGGCGCGGACCTGCACAGCCACACCGCCCGCAGTGGCTGCACCCGCGGCGGACGCTCGGCGTACGTCATAGCAACGATGCCGCTGCGCCTCACCGCTCGCGGCGGCCGAAGGCGGCTCCCATGGCTGCGATACTCATGGCGAGATCGTGTTCGGTAAGAGCCCTGGTCCGGTTCTCGGCACCAACCTTCCGACGGAGTGACTCGTCGGTCAGGAATCGGATCAACGCCGCTGCGAGCGCCTCGGGGTTGTTGGCAGTGCGGACGTTTGGCGGCTGGACAGCCTCTCCATTGGTACCGCAGACGGTGGTCACCACAGGCAAGCCCGTGGCCATCGCCTCAAGGTAGGCCAGTCCGAACTGCTCGTTCCACTTCCAGGTCGCCCGCGGCGCGGTGACGAACACGGAACCTCGGCGCAGAGTCTCGGCAACCGCGTCGGTATCACCATGCGCAACCATCTCCACCCCGCTGCGTGGGTCGGCAGCCGCACGACGGACCATCGCTTCCATCGGACCTGCTCCCATCACCAGCAGCTTTGCCTCGGGCACGGACCGGCGCACCAGCGGGAGGGCATGGAGCACCGTGTCGATGCCCTTGTTCGCGGCCAGCGGCGAGGTGAACACGGCAACCGGCTCCGTCACCAAACGCTCGGCAGGGTGGAACGTCGACGTGTCCACACCGGGCAGGACGACCGAGATCCGCTCCTCGTCCACGCCGTGTTCGAGGAGGTGCTGGCGTGCCGCCTGGACCAGACAGATGAACAGGTCGGCCTCGAGCGCCCGCCGGAACGCCTGGTGGTAGGGCGGAAGGTGGTACAGCGGCTGATGGGTCAGGTTCTCCCAGGTGATCACCGCCTGCCGCAACCCGTGCTTTCGGGAGTAGGAGGCCGCCTGCCCCGTGACCAGCGAGCACAGCTCGAGTGACGCGACCCAGTCGAAATTCGGTGTCAGGACGGACAGTCCACGGATCCAGGCCAGCGCTCCGGCCTCCACGAACCGCCCGATCGGGCGGACATACCGGCTCGGAAGCCATTCCACGCCGCCCTCGGGGCGCATCGCCGAAAGCGCGGTCACGTGCGTCTCGGGCATCTGCGAGAGCCACCACAGCTCGCGCCGCGGGCGCTGATCGGGTAGCGACACCCAGAGCAGCCGCCGCGTCATCCGACCTCCGCATCCGCCCCGACCGCTCGGCCGGCGCGTCGACCCTGCCATGCGCCAACCGCGTATGCACTCGCCTCGGCGACGCGGAGGATGATCATCCCACCGGCATGCAGAGGGTCGAGGCCGAGCCGACGGCGGTGTTGCCAGAACGCGCGCACCGTGGCTCTTCCCTGCTCCGCGACCCGACCCGGATTCATGGCTGCAAACGCCGGAATGCTTCGTCCGTAATAGACGCGCTTTGCCAGAACCGAGCGCAGAGTCAGGCGACCCTCGTCATGCTCGACGATCACCGGGGCGAGCGCCCAGCGGACGCCCGCGGCTCGAAGCCGGTGCCGCAGGTCCGTGTCCTCGAGGCCGGTCATGGAGAGGTCGAAGCCCCCGAGTCCCGTGAGGGTGTTTCGGCGCACCAGTCGCGGATTGTGGATCGAGCCCTGGTCCGGGTAGCACGAGCGCTCCAGGGTCCGGCATGCGGTCCAGAAGCCAGAGCCCACCGTGCGCTCCGGCAGCGCCATGGCATCGACACCCTCTCGCCGGGCGGTTTCGAGTGCCTCGTGTAGCGCCCCGGCAGGAAGCAGCATGTCCGAGTCGAGCCACAGGACCCACTCGCCATGCGCTCTCGCCACCCCGAGGTTGCGCTGGGCCGAGCGCTCCGGGCCACCGCGAACGGCGATGTCAGCACATTTCTGAGCGATCTCCCACGTTCCGTCGGTGCTGTCGTTGTCGACCACGATCAGCTCGAGCACGACGTCCGGCCGCTGCGCACGCACGGAGTCGAGGCACGCTTGGAGAGTCCGGGCCGAGTTGCGGGTCGGCACCACGACGCTGACGAGCGGACCAGGGCCGGTCATGGGCCGTGAGTCTGTCACGCTCCGGGAGGCGGCTCGGCGGGCGTGCCCGCCCGCATCTCGCGGTGAGGCAGGTGCGCCATCACGACCAGCAGCAGCCCAGACATCGCCAGCAGATGGGCAGGCACGGCGCCGGTGACAAGATCCGGCGTGACCGTTGCGAGATCCCCGCGATTCACCAGCAGATAGGCCACCGGCGCGCACGCCACGAGAGCGGCGCCCGCGAGAACGAGTGTGCGTCTGCCCAATGGCACCAGCGCATCCACGGCGAGCACCACCACGGCGATGCCGAGGAGCCACGGTCCGCCCACGAACCACGCGCCGGCGCACAACGATGCCGCCCAGAGCATCCGCGCTCTGATCGGTTCTCGGTTTGGACGGGCACGATCCGTAGCAGTTGCCGGCCCCGCGCGGGAGACGTGGGGTCCCGGCTTCCTACCGCGGACCAGCACGACCAGACACGCCACCAGGGCGAGCAGGCTCGCCCCCAGGGCGACGTCTGCACGACGCTGCGGCTCGTAGTGCAGTTCCACGATCGCATCGCCGGAGACATCCATCGGCCATGCCGCCGCGTACCCGTTCACCACCGACCCGGGCCCGAGATCGACGCCGTCGACGCTCGCGGTCCAGGCCCGTCCCGCGGCCTCGGCAAGAACCAGTGCGAGGGGCCCGTCGGCTCCTGTGATCTCGACCGTGCGTGAGCGTGGCGACCAGCTCGTCAGGCGGACGTCGGGAAGACGACCGGCCCGGACGGGAGCGTCGTCGGCATCGAGCAGATACAGGCGATCCAGGAGCCACGGCCCGGCGGTCCGTAGCCGGCGCTCACCGGCCTCCAACCGCAGGTGACCGTCGCGGCAATTGGCAAGCGTGAACGTACCGTCGTCGCCGATCGGCTCCGCGACAGCCGCTTCGAGCGGCGCACCGTCGAGAGTTCCTATCGACGCGCACCGGCCGACGGCTTCATGGAGTGGATCCAACGCCAAGGACCAGTCGCCCACCTCGAGCTCACTGATACCGACGAGTTCCTCGGCGGCGGGATTCGAGAGCTGCGTGATGGTCAATGTCAGCTCCCGGGCAGTGGGCACGCTGAGCGGGATGGTCGTCTCCGGCGCAGACACTGGGTACCGGCCCATCGAAACTCCGTCGACGGTGATCTCGGCCTCGCTGATATGGCTGCCGTCTGCAGTCAGCCGCTGGCCGACCACGATCTCGTCGAGAGGTTGGTCTGGACCGACAAGATGCAGGGACGAACCGATCACCGGTGCACCTGGCAGCCAGGCCGTCCCGGTGTCCCCGTCGATGGCCTGTGATCCGCGAACTGTGAGCAGGTCGAAGGCGGTCGACGACTCGTCGGCCACGATCTGCGGATCGCCACCGAGCAAAAGGTCGAGTGCCTGACCGCCTTCGGATCCGACCAACCTTCCGTGACCCTCGAGGACGAAGTCCCGGGCATCAGGCATCACCAGGTCACGGTCGAGGGTGCGCTCCTCGTCGGGCGTCACGCCGAGGATGCCCACCTGTCGCGACAGCAGTACGTCCAGCGGCGCCGTGGCCAACGCGGCGCGACCCTCGTCGTCTAGGCCTTCGGCCAGCTTCGTCAACGTCAGCGGTAGCCGAGCGACCCGGTGGGCGCCGACATCTTCCACCTCGACCTCCGATATGCCCAGCTGGTTGCCGCCTTCACCGCGAGCATCGACGACGGCGACGGCGAGACGATCGGTGACGACACCTGCGAATTCTGCGACCGCGACGCCGTCGGACCCCACCTGGACGAGTTGGCCTTGTTCCCCTGCCATGATCCGGACCCACGCGATCTCGCGCGGACCAAGGCGGGCAATACGCACACCGACCTCGTCCACGGCTTGCATCTCGGTCAGCTCGATCTCGAGTGTGGCACCGAGACCTCGGCCTGAGTCACCGAACTGCCAGGCGGTGTCCACGTCGCCGTCCAGCGCGAGCTCGGGCGCCGACCACGGCAGCGGTCCCGCCATCGAGCCATCCTGGCTGGCCGTGACATTCGCACCCTCCACCCGGAGCACCGTCTGGTCATCCGGCCCGCCAAGCGCGAATGACGTAGACGGAGTCTCGTCGACAGGCAACAGGGGGCCGTGCGCGGATGTGAGGCGGTTCTGTTGCCAGTCCAGCCTCCGGTTCGTGTCGGTCATGACCAGCCGCCCGCCGTCCTCGATGGCGGCTTTCAGGCCCGGCGTGTCGAGGTCGGCCAGATACCGGAAGGGAACGAAGCCGTCGAGCAGGCCGGCCTGCGCTGCCGGCGCGACCGCGAACCCGTCTCCCGCGATCAGGACGTGGTCCCCTGGCGGCGCTGCCGACACCAGGCTGCCGCCCTGCACGACGTCGAAGATCTGGAGGGGCGACATCAGGCCACCGGTGCTCTCGCCCGGATCGCCGTACGTCGCTCCCGGTCGGATGCCATCGCTTTCACGGACCTGCGCGTCCACGTCCGTGGGCGAGGCACCTCGCCAGGGCAGCCAGCGCTGGTCACGGCGAACGAGCAACTGCCCCACACCCAGGTAGCGCGCATACGCCCGCAACGCCTCCGGTGGCGCCGTACGCTCCTGCAGCGTCGTATCGGCGGCGAGAAGGAGATTCGCCGCAGGTGCGGACGCTGTCGGAAGCGTGTACCGAATCACCGACGAGCGCTCCAGCAGCGCCTTGTCGAGGTCGTCGGGAATGGGCTCGGTCCACACATAGTCAGCCTGCGACTGCCCAGGCAGGAACCACACGCGCGAGCCGTCGTCGGCATGGTCGAGGTCAGTGGCCGCAGCCCGCCAGTATTCGGGAACGTCGTACTCCACAGTGAACAGCCGTCCCCCCAAGGCAGGGTGTACGGCAGCGGTCGTGACCAGAACGAAGACACCCAGAACCGCCAGGACGCGCCATCGTGCCGTCGAGCCGCGCACCAGATAGCTGACCCCCGTGGCCAGCGCCAGCGTGGCACCGAGGAAGAGAACCGATCCCACCTTGTTCGTGGTTCGGAACGCTCCGACCAGCGGGACCTGCTCGAACAGCCAGCCGAGCGCGCGGCCCAGCGGCGGCGGGTGCTGCGGAGGATGCTGCCCCACCATGATCAACGCTGCTGGCACGATGAGCAGCAATGTGACGACCGCCGTCCTGCGGCGGACCAGGGCCAGGGCGGCGAGAACGAGAGCAGGCAGGAGTCCGGTCAGGAGCACCAACCATGGGGTCGTGATGTATCCGGAGAATTCTGGTTGCCACGGATCACCGCCATTTCCCCCGTACATGGGCCACAGGCCGAGCCCGCGAAGTACCTCGCCGGCGGACGAGGGCGCAGCGATGGCTTCCGCGGACTCCGAGTTGGCCAGCACCGCAGCACCCGTGCCCACCGCGCCCAGCGCGGGAACCAACCAGTACGTGGACAACGCGACGACCACCACCGCGGTCCGCGCCAATGAGCTGATGACGTGCCGCCAAGGCACCTGCTCGGCCCGAGCCGCGACGATCAATGCTGGCACCACCAGGAGCTGCATCAGCGGAACAACGCCGGCGTTGATACCGGTCATCGCCGCGAATGCGAGACCGGCCATGACCGGATAACGCCAGGCGCCGTGGTGACGCAGCGCCGCCAGAACGGCAAGCGCGAACCAGGGCAGCAGCGCCCACGGGAGCAAGATCGCCAACGTGGATCCGGCAACCACGACGTACGGGTTCGCCACGTATGCAACGGCAGCAACCACCCGTCCGGCGCGCGACGCCTGATCGTTGCTCACGTACCGGACGAACTGCCTCGCCCCGAGAGCTCCGACGACCAGCAGCGCCACGCGAAACAGGCGGACCGCTACCTCGGGCGACGCACCGAGTACGTCCAGACAGGCGACGACGAAAGCGACCGGCGCCAGGCCGACATCGAAGCTGGCGGACCCGAGGAACGGATCGTCCCGCCAGGCCGCAAGGTAGTCGACCGCTGACCGCCACGGCGCGAGATAGACCTCGGGCTTGATGTCCGGGACGAACGACCCCGGACTGGACAGCCACACGGCCGCGGTGGCCAGCACAAAGAAGACAGCCAACGCGAGCCACTCCCCGCGTGCACCGCGCAGCACCGGCCCGAGCAGTCCGCCGGCCCGTCGGAGCAGGCCGACGGTCATCGGGCCGAACGGTCGCCCGAAGGGGACACGCGGCTGCCGTTGAAGTACACCCGCTTGAGAACGGCCGCAAGACGAGGAAAGCGTGGGACGGTACGCCAGGCGAACGCGAGCACCGGCTCGTGCACACGCAGATGGGCGAATCGTCGCCAGACCAGCCGCCAGCCCGACGGCGGATGCCAGTCGGCAGGACGGCGCCACGCGTAGACCTTGACCCCGTCGCGCCAACCTGAGTTGCCGTCCCGATCGGCCTCCAGATCGTAGATGAGCTCGTAACCGGGATGGCGCCGGACATAGTGGCGCGTCGCCTTGTCCACCTGCGGCCACGACGTGTCGTCGATCACGACGAGGGCCTCGTCCGCGAGCAGGGGCTCGGCGACGGCGAGAGCCAGCCATTGTGCAAGCCGAGTGTGGGCGCCGTCGTAGAAGTAGACCCCCACCGGCCCGGGAACGACACCCCGGGGCAGCAGCCGGAATGCGTCGCCGCGGATGAACTGAACCCTCCTGTCGACTCCCCAGGTGGCCAGGTTCTTCCGAACGACCTCGTGGCTCACGTCGGGATGCTGGTCGACGAACTCACGGAAGCTCTCGATCGCCGCGAACCGTCCGTGGGCGTGGTCGAGGCTGGCTCCGACAAGTGACCGGCCGCGGTAGCTTCCGACCTCCAGGTACCACTCGTCCTCTCCCAGGCAGCGGGCCGCGACGTTCAGCAGCGTGAGGGAGTGCGTGCTGGACATGCCGTCGGTCTGCTCGATCACCCGGTCGAAGCGCGAATCCAGTGGCGCAGCGTAGAGATCACCCCCGGGGAACTGGCTGTCCAGTTCTCGGCGGAAGCGCGCGATGTCCATCCCAGCTGGCTCCTGTCCCGACGACCGCGTCACCCTACCTTTCGCTCGGTCGGAACCTCGACAGGCCCACCTAGGGCGTGGGCGTCGGACAGGGCGTGGGAGACGGGCTCGGCGTAGGGGTCGGGGTCGGACTCTCCGTCGGCGTGGGCGATGGCGATTCGGTCGGGCACTCCGACGACGACGGCGACGGCGACGGCGATTCGGTCGGGCTCGGCGACGGCGAGTCGGTCGGTGTCGGCGACGGCCAGGTCGTCGGCGACGGGCTCGGCGACGGGCTCGGCGACGGCGATGCGGTCATCGTCGGCGACGGACTCGCGGTGGCGCTCGGCGTGGGCGATGCAGTCATGGTCGGCGACTGGCCGGCGGCCGCGGAGACGGTCTCGTCGCCCGGCCCTGCGCCGTCGACGGGGACGCCCAGCCCGGCGTCGTACGCGTAGATCCACGCGAGGACGTGAGCGACGTAGGCCGCGGAGTTGTTGTAGCGGCGCAGCGCAGCGCGCAGGCCAGCCTCGGTGGTCAGGTCGGCGGAACCGGCACACAGGTAGCGCCCGGCCGACAGGGTCGCGTCGAAGACGTTGTTCGGATCGGCCACGCCGTCGCCGGACCCGTCGACCCCGAAGGCCGCCCACGTTCCCGGGATGAACTGCATCGGCCCGACCGCCCGGTCCCAGAAGCGGTCGCCGTCCCAGCGCCCGCCGTCGTGGTCGCCGATGGCGGCGAAGTAGCCGGACCCGTCGAGCACAGGTCCGAGGATCCGCGGCACTGCGTCGCCACTCGCAGTCACCCGACCACCGCGGGCGTGCCCGGACTCGATCTTGCCGATCCCGGCCAGAACCTGCCAGCGCAATCCGCAGGACGGATCTTCCACGGCCATCCAGTCTGCCGCCTGCTGGTAGGCGGCCAGGACGGTCGCCGGGATGGACAGCTCGGCCAACCGCACGTTCCGGGCCACCGGCACGATCGGCTGCTCCTGCGGCGCCGAGACCCCCGGGCCGCCGACCGAAGGCGGTTTGTCGCCGTTTCCGACGCGTGGCCTCCGATTCGAGTCGCCGGTATACCGACTGGTGGCCGCGGCGGGATCACCGTCGGGAACCGGGAGGGCCGAGGCGGACAAGCACAGCACCGAGGCAACGGCGATCGCACCGCCCAAACCGCGCAGCCCCAACGTCACAATGCGGCCCCTTTCAGCGTCCGCTCCTACCCAGGCGTACGCTCCCCTACCCACAGGACGGTGCCACGCCACCTGAAATTTCGCCACCTCTAACTGCCGGAGTGGTACGGCCGGGCTAGTGGCCGGCTTCCTGCCAGGTGGGGCCGGCGCCCACAGACACGTCCAACGGCACCCGCAACGGGTAAGCCGCACCCATCTCGCGCCGAACCAGTTCCTCCAGCCTCTCCCGCTCCCCCGTCGCCACCTCGAGCACCAGCTCGTCGTGCACCTGGAGCAGCATGCGAGAACGGATGCCCTCCGAGCGCAGGGCCTTGTCGACGTTCAGCATGGCGACCTTGATGATGTCGGCCGCGGAGCCTTGGATCGGGGCGTTCAGCGCCATCCGCTCGGCCATCTCGCGCCGCTGGCGGTTGTCGCTGGTCAGGTCGGGCAGGTATCGCCGGCGGCCCAGGATCGTCTCGGTGTAGCCGTCGTAGCGGGCCCGGTCGACGACCTCGGCCAGGTAGTCGCGCACGCCGCCGAACCGCTCGAAGTACTCGTTCATCAGGGCCTGTGCCTCAGTGGCGTCGACGCCGAGCTGCCGGGACAGCCCGTAGGCCGACAACCCGTAGGCCAGCCCGAAGTTCATCACCTTGATCCGGGCCCGCATGCTGCCCGTGACCTCGGGCGGCGGAACGCCGAACACCCGGGCGGCCGTGACCGCGTGGAAGTCGGTCCCGGATGCGAACGCCTCGGCCAGCCCGTCGTCGCCGGAGAGATGGGTCATGATCCGCATCTCGATCTGGCTGTAGTCGGCGCTCAACAGGCACTCACATTCAGGGCCGACGATGAACGCCTCGCGGATCTGGCGGCCTTCGTCGGTGCGGATCGGGATGTTCTGCAGGTTCGGGTCGGTCGAGGAGAGTCGCCCGGTCGAGGCGATCGTCTGGTTGTACGTCGTGCGGATGCGGCCGTCGTCGTCGACACTCTTGAGCAGCCCCTCGACGGTGACCCGAAGCCGCGACGCGTCTCGGTGGCGGAGCAGCGCCTCCAGGAAGGGGTGCTCGGTCTTGGTGTAGAGCTCGGCGAGCGCATCGGCGTCGGTCGTGTAGCCGGTCTTCGTACGCTTGGTCTTCGGCATGCCGAGCTCGTCGAACAGCACGGTCTGCAGCTGCTTCGGTGAGCCCAGGTTGACCTCGCGGCCGATCGCCGCGAACGCGTCGTCCGCTGCCCGCTTGACGGCGTCGCTGAACGACGATTCCAGGGCCTCGAGCCGATCGACGTCGACGGCGATCCCGGCCCGCTCCATCGACGCGAGAACACCGATCAGGGGAAGCTCGACCTCGTCGAGCAGCCGCCGTCCGCCGCGCTTCTCGAGCCCGTCGTCGAGTGCCTCGGCGAGGTCGAGGACGGCGCGGGCCCGCACGGCTTCGGTCTCGCCCAGTTGCGACTCGTCGCCGCCGTCGAGTGAGAGCTGGAGCTCGCCCGCGTCGGTGTCCTCGGCACGGAGCTCCCGGTTGAGGAACCGCAGGACGAGGTCGGACAGGTCGTACGACCGTTGACCGGGCAGGGCGAGGAATGCCGACAACGCGGTATCGCTCGCCAGGCCCTCGACCGGCCAGCCGCGCGCGGCCAGCGCGTGCAGCGGGCCCTTCGCGTCGTGCATGACCTTCGGCCGGTCCGGGTCGGCGAGCCACGCCGCCAACGCGGCGTCGTCCTCGGGTGAGAGAGCCGAGGGGTCGAACCATGCCCCGGCTCCGTCGGGCGCCGCCAATGCCATCTCGGTTGCCTCACCCGTGCCGCGGCTCCAATAGCCACGCACGGAGACGCCGGTGCGACCGGCTGCGCCGTGGGCGGACAGCCAGGGCTCGAGCTCACCCGGCTGCAGGCGGACCGCGGAGACGTCGAACCCTTCGTCCGCCTCGGGCATCGGTGTCTCGAGGGTCTGGTACAGCCGGTCGCGCAGAATCCGGAACTCCAGCGTGTCGAAGACCCGGTGCACCTCTTCGCGGTCCCACGGCCGTGCCGCCAGGTCGTCGATGCGCACCTCGAGCGGCACGTCGCGCAACAGCTCGGTGACCTGCCGGTTGGTCATGACCTGCCCGAGGTGTGCCCGGAGCGCGTCACCCGCCTTGCCTTTCACCTCGTCGGCCCGCGCCACCAGCTCGTCGAGCGAGCCGTACTCGACGATCCACCTGGCCGCGGTCTTCTCCCCCACGCCGGCGATGTTCGGAAGATTGTCGGACGGATCGCCACGCAACGCCGCGAAGTCGGGGTACTGGGAGGGGCTCAGGCCGTACTTCTCCTGGATGGCGTCCGGAGTCATCCGCGCCAGGTCGGACACCCCCCGCCGGAAGTAGAGCACCGTGACGTGGTCGGTGACCAGCTGGAAGGTGTCACGGTCGCCGGTGCAGATCAGGACATCGACGCCCTGCGCCTCGCCCTGGCTCGCCAGTGTCGCGATCAGGTCGTCGGCCTCGAACCCGTCCTTCTCGATCCACGGCACCCGCAGCGCAGCGAGCACCTCCTTGACGAGATCGACCTGACCGGAGAACTCCGCCGGCGACGTCGCCCGGTTCGCCTTGTAGGCGGGGAACGCCTCGTTGCGGAAAGTCT
>DAIUDS010000028.1:0-17380 GCA_036845485.1 Jiangellaceae bacterium | reverse complement strand
CGAGATCTCCATCGCCTACGCCAGCGACTGGGCGTCGCAGGGCATCGGTGTCTTCCTCGACGACATCACGCTCCCCGACGGGACGAGCACATCGTTCGAGACCGGTCTGGACGGATGGGCGATCACCGGTCCGCCGCCGGGCAGCGCACCCAACGTCAACAACTTCATCCGAACCGACGCATCGGGCTTCCCGGTCGGCAACGCGATCGCCACGCCGCACTCGCTGCTGCTGGGGTTCGGACTGGAGGGCGTCTCGACTGAGGACGAACGCAGCGCGGTGATGGAGAGGGCCCTAGGCCACCTGCTGGACTAGGAGGGAGTCAGACACCTTCGTGACCGCTGAAGCGGGGTGAACGAACGGTTCGCCCCGGCTTCAGCGAGCTGGGGGACTCGCCGCGGTGGGCTTCCTCGCCGCTTCCATCGCGCTGATCAGGATGTGTGACGACGAGTTCGACCTGCCGCCTCTCAGCGCGGCTTCAGGGTGATCCTCGTACGTCAGCGGTCGGCGTCGTCACGCCGTTCGACCGGCTGCGCGATGACGTCGACCATGGCGCCGTTGCTGAATCTGATGGTCAGCGGGACGTCGGTAGCCCCACCGAACATCCGACGCTGCAGGGTCTGCGCGTCGACTACCGGCTCGCCAACCACCGTGACCATGAGGTCTCCGGGACGCCAGTCGGCCCGATCGGCAGGGCTGCGCTCCTCGACCTCGGTCGCGTCCGACCTTTGCCGCGAATCCGGCGGAGTGGAGGTGCCGGGAATCGAACCCGGGTCCTTCGTCGTGTCGCCAGGGCTTCTCCGGGCGCAGCCCGCGTTGCCTCTACTCGGCTCCGGTGATCATGCAGGCGAGTTCACCGTGACGAGCCCAGTCGCGTAGGTGTCCCTGCCGGTCCCGCGACCGTACCGACAGGTGGAGCTTCCTAGCTGATGCCGAACACCGGGGCGGAAGCATCCCCGGGTCGACAGACTTCAGTGCTCTGCCTCAGGCGGCGAGAGCGAAGTCAGTGCGCTTAGCGTTGGCACTTGTAACGTTTGCCGCGTTGGTTCACGAGATCACGCGACATCCTCGGCCCGCTTCCCCTGGTTCGACGTACGAAGTCGAAACCGTTCACCCCCATGTTGAGTTGTCAACGCCTGAACGAACTGGCGGCCTGAACGGACTGGCGCGCTCGCTCAGCCCGTCCAGGCTACAGGTTTGAACGCCCGGACAACCAGGGAGATTCCCGTCGCACCCAGGCGTTCCATCGTAGCTACTCATGGGTAACACTGGTGGGTAGGGAGGACCGATGGCAACGACCACGCACGTCGACGAACGTCAGGCCCGACAAGTTGCAGAGGCCGCGAGGCAGACCGAGTGGCGCCAGCCCTCGTTCGCCAAGGAGCTCTACCTGGGCCGGTTCCGGCTCGACCTGATTCACCCACATCCGAGCCAGGCTCCGCAGGACGAGGCCCGGACCGACGAATTCCTCGCCGAGCTACGGGCGCTGTGCGAGACCGAACTCGACGGCAGCGTGATCGAGCGGGAGTCCCGCATTCCCGACGAGTACATCAAGGCCCTCGCCCGAATCGGCGTGTTCGGCATGAAGATCCCCCGCGAGTACGGCGGCGTCGGGCTGTCCCAGGTCGGCTACAACCGCGCACTCATGCTGCTCGGTGCCGTCCATCCGTCCGTCGGTGCGCTCGTCTCGGCACACCAGTCGATCGGCGTGCCGGAGCCGGTGAAGCTGTTCGGGACCGAGGAGCAGAAGCACGCGTTCCTTCCCCGCTGTGCGCAGGGTGCGATCAGCGCCTTCCTGCTCACCGAGCCCGACGTCGGCTCCGACCCTGCTCGGCTGGCCATGACGGCCACTCCGGTCGACGGCGGAGCGGCCTACGAGCTCGACGGCCAGAAACTGTGGACGACCAACGGTGTCATCGCCGAGCTGCTGGTCGTGATGGCCCGCGTGCCGGATCGCGGGCCCGAGGCCGGGCCCGGAGCTGGGCGCGGCGGGATCACCGCCTTCGTGGTCGAGGCCGGCTCGCCCGGCATCACGGTCCAACGACGCAACGCCTTCATGGGCCTGAAGGGACTGGAGAACGGGCTCACCTGGTTCGAGAAGGTGCGCGTGCCCGCCGAGAACCGGCTGGCACGGGAGGGTGACGGCCTCAAGATCGCCCTCACCACGCTGAACACCGGGCGGCTGTCGATCCCGGCCCTGTGCACGGCGGCGTCGAAATGGTCGGTGAAGATCGCCCGCGAGTGGTCCGCCGCCCGGGTCCAATGGGGACGGCCGGTCGGTCGGCATGCCGCCGTCGCGCACAAGATCGCCTTCATGGCGGCCACCGCGTTCGGGCAGGAAGCCGCCCTCGACCTGTCCGCCCACCTCGCCGACGCCGGGGGACACGACATCCGGATCGAGGCGGCGCTCGCCAAGTTGTGGTCGAGCGAGATGTCGTGGCTGGTCGTCGACGAGCTGGTGCAGATTCGAGGCGGACGAGGGTACGAGACCGCCGAGTCGCTGCGGGCCCGCGGCGAGCGGGCCGTCCCCGCCGAGCAGGTCCTCCGTGACATGCGCATCAACCGGATCTTCGAGGGCTCGACCGAGATCATGCACCTGCTGATCGCGCGCGAGGCCGTCGACGCGCACCTGCAGGCCGCCGGAGACGTCATCGACCCCGAGGTCGCCCTGGCCGGCAAGGCGAAGGCGGCGGCCAGGGCGGGCGGGTTCTACGCGCGCTGGCTGCCCAAGCTGGTCGCCGGCAAGGGCCAGGTGCCGACGTCCTACGCCGAGTTCGGCGCCCTCGCGCACCACCTTCGCTACGTCGAACGTTCGTCACGCAGGCTGGCCCGCCAGACGTTCTACGGGATGGCGCGCTGGCAGGCGGGCCTGGAACGCAAGCAGGGTTTCCTTGCCCGGATCGTCGACATCGGGGCCGAGCTGTTCGCGATGGCGGCGGCCTGCGTCCGCGCTGACATGCTCCGCGACCAGGGCAACCAGCGCGGTGTCGAGCTCGCCGACGCGTTCTGCCGGCAGGCCCGGCTGAGGGTCGAAAGGCTCTTCGACGCGCTCTGGCACAACACCGACAGCACCGACGAGCGGCTGGCCAAAGCCGTCCTGGAGGGCCGGCATACCTGGTTCGAGGCAGACGTCCTCGACCCCACAGAAGGCACCGGCCCGTGGATCGCCGACTCCGCCAGCACGGCCGGCGAACCGGACGTGCACCGGGTCATCGCCTGACCTCGCGACGGTTCGCGGACCGGCCGACCTGTCTCAAGCCCGCGGGCGCCGCGGGCGCCGCGTCGCAGGTTGCAGCACGTCCAGGATCAACGAGGCGGACCAACTGAAGTCCCGGGCGCCCAGTCCTTCGCCGGTGAGCGGGTCGAAGTACTCGCGGAAGCCGGCATCCGCGACCAGCCTCGTCATCGAGGCCGCCAGCCTGTCGGCCAGCCGATGCTCACCGACACGGTGGAGGCCGCGCCAGACCAGCCAGCTCGTGTTGATCCAGGCCGGGCCCCGCCAGTACCGGTTGAGGTCCAGGTCGGGCGCGCCGAGGTCGTAGCTCGGCACGCCCCGGACGGCGCCGCTCCCGACCCCGAACGCCGGACCGGTGGCCGTGTCGACGAGTGCAACGCGGTGCTCGTCCCGGAGCCGGTTTAGCAGCAGCGGAGCCAGCCCGCCCACCGTGCGCACCGACCCCCGGCGGCCGGTGAGCACGTCGACCGCGACGTAGCAGCCGAGGTCGGGCTCGTACAGCTCTGCGTCCACTACCGCCTCCAGGGCGTCGGCACGCTGGACGTGGTGCTCCGTGGGCAGCCCGACCAGATGAGCCAGCTCCGCGAGGGCTCGCTCGGACCAGGCGAGAAGCGCGTTGAACAGCGGGTCCACAACGCAGAACGGCAGACCGGCCAGGTCCCTGTCGTCGTACTCGCGGTCGCGGTACGCCTCGGCGATGTGGATGTAGCGGGCATAGTCCTCGTGCGTCGGACGGTGCGCCGAACCGGCGTGAACGAGGTCGCGGCGCCGCTCGGCGATGCCCGCCACATTGCTCGGAATGCTATTGAGCGGGGCGTCCCACGCCGGGCTGTTGTCCATGCCCGACTCCCACGGGTGCACGATCGCGACCAGTCCGGAACCCGTGGACCGGCGCCGGTGCAGGTAGTCGTGGTAGCCGGCGAGGTGCGGGTAGAGCCGCCGGAGGACGGCCCGGGCCTCCCGCCGGGGCGACCGCCGGGCGACGGCGAGCGCAGCCGCGGCATGAACCGGCGGCTGGACCAACCCGGTCGTGGCCAGGCCGCTCGGCGGCCCGCTCGCCGGCAGCGGCCGCCAGAACCGGGGCCCGGGAAAGTACGCGTCCTCCGGGACGGACCGGTTGAAGACGATCTGCGGCACCCTGCCGTCGGCCCATTGGGCGCGGAACAGGGAGACCAGCTCCGACCAGGCCCGTCCCGTGTTCACGTGAGCCAGGCCGATCGCGATGAACGCGGAGTCCCAACTCCACTGGTGCGGATAGAGGGTGGAGGTGGGCACCGTCGACGCCCCCCGCCAGTTGGCCAGCAGGGTCGCCTCGGCCTGGTGCCGCAGGCGCGCCGGAAGCGACGTGACGTGCAGGCGATGCTCCGCGGGCGGATGCCGGCTGGGCAGCGACGTCATCGGCCGGCCCCACGCAAGCGGGTCACGGCGGCCGCCAAGGTGGCCTCCGCCGGCCCGGAGAGCCGGCACTCGAACGCCAGCCAGCCGTTGTAGCCGGCGTCGTCCAAGGCCCCGAGCGTCCTAGTCCAGTCTATGTGGCCGGCCCCGGGCTCCAGCCGGTTGGAGTCGGAAAGCTGCACATGGCCCAGCAGCGGCCCGGCGTCGTGGAGTGCGGCGAACGGGTCGGCCTCCTCGATGTTCATGTGGTAGGTGTCGGCAGCGACGCGCAGGGAGGGCAGCCCGATCTCACCGCAGAGCTGGGCTGCCTGCGCGAGCGTGTTCACCAGATAGTCCTCGTAGCGGTTCAGCGGCTCCAGGCACAGCACGACATCCTCGGCACGCGCATGCTCGGCGAGGCGACCGAGCCCATCGAGCAGGACGGCATGATCCTCCTCGGGTGAGCGCGGTGGCTCGAAGGGCGGCAGCCGCCGGGAGAACATGCCGTACGACGCCGGGGTCATGGCCACCCGGCCGCCGATTGCCGCCATCACGGACAACTGTGACGCCATCTGGCGGATGGCGTCCTCACGCCGGTCCCGGTCGAAGTCGCCGATGAAATGCGACATCTCGACGCACTCCGTCGGCATCGGGATACCGTCCGCAGCCGCCAGCCGGAGCTCCGGTAGGCGCTGCTGTAAGCCCAGCTCCCCCCGCCCCCGCAGCTCGATCCCATCGAACCCGGCCCGCTGCGCTGAAGCCCACTTCTCCGCAAGGGTCCGACCCGGAAGCAGCTGTTCCTGACAGGCGATGCTCCACCGACGCCTCACGACTGCTCCTCCGGCGCACCCGCGAACCGGAGCACGACCTGCAGGGCGTCCTGCGGCCGCTCGTCGAGCAGTGCGTAGGCCGCCGCGGCATCGGCGACGTCGACGACGTGGGTGAGCAGCGGGGAGACGTCGACGCGACCGGCAACGACCTGCCGCATGAAGACCTGGAGCAGGCGTTCGTGGTCCCAACGACCGGCCAGGCCTGGCAGGACACCGCCGATCTGGCTGGCGACGATCTCGACCCGGTTGTGGTGAAACTCCTCGCCGAGCCGCAGGCCCCCCGCCTCCCCCTGGTAGAACCCGGCTGCGACGACCCGGCCGGTGGCTCGGACGCTGCGGATGGCCTCGTTCAGGGCGAGATGACTGCCGGACAGCTCGATCGCCGCATCCGCACCGACGTTCCCGGTCGCGTCGCGGACCGCGCCCGCTACCCCGCCGGGCAGGGCGGCCGGCAGCGCTGCGACGGCCCCGAAGGCGGGCGACAGCTCGAGCCGGGCGGGCAGTGTGTCGACGGCTGTCACGTCGGCGCCGTCGAGGGAGGCCAGCCGGGCTGCCAGCAGGCCGATCACACCCTGCCCGAAGACGACCACAGACTCGCCGACGTGCACACCGGCGGCCAGCACGGCGTTGAGTGCGATGGCACCGACCCGGGCGAAGACACCGTGCACGGGCGGCACACCGTCCGGCATCGTGTGCCCTGCCACGGCCACGGCCGGGACGACGACGTCGGCACGATGCCCCCAGATTCCGTAGACGACGTCGCCGACCTTCGGCCCGTCGACGCCGTAGGCCACCTCCACGACCTCGCCGACCTCCTGGTAGCCCCAGCCTCTGACCGGATATCCGAACGACGGCTCGCCCTCGACGAAGAGCCGGCGCGCGGCGTCCCATGTCTTCGCCAGGTACGGGTTGGACCCGCGGTAGGCGGTCAGCTCGGTGCCGCCCGAGATACCGGAGAACCAGGTGGCGAGCCGGACCGTGCCCGCTTCGAGGACGGCCGGTGGCTGCTCGACCACGTCGACGCGGCCCGGAGCTGTGAACTGCACGATCTCCGGCATGGCCGCCTCCTATTTAGGGCGCGAACCAGACTACTTATGTCTTGTCACCAGTCAATATTGGGTGTTACATGCCCTTAACCGTGCGGGTCTGCCCCGCCGCTGGAGCCTCGTACCACGTCGTAGAGGAGCGTCTCGCATGAGAAGCAACCCCACCCGGTGGGCGCTTGCCGCCCTGGCTGTCTCCCTTCTCGTCGTCGCCTGCGGGGGAGGCGACGACGAGGGGGATGGTGGTGGCGGCGGCGACGCCGGAGCCGACAGCATCACGGTCTGGGTCATCGAGGACCTCCCCGACCGGGTTGCCGCTATCCAGGCGATCTCGGACAGCTTCACCGAGGACTCCGGGATCGACGTGGAGCTCGTCGACGTCGCCGAGGCCCAGTTCGACCAGCTCGTCACGTCCTCGGCGGCGGCAGGAGACCTGCCCGATGTCGTTGGTGCGCTGCCGCTGGCCGGCGTCCAGTCGATGTCTGTCAACGAGCTGCTGGACACCGAGGTGCCCGGCGAGATCGTCGATGAGCTCGGCGCAGACACGTTCGCCGAGGCGTCCCTCGAGCTGACTCGCGACGGCGACACCCAGCTCGCGGTCCCGAGCGACGCGTGGGCGCAGCTTCTCGTCTACCGCAAGGATCTCTTCGACGCCGCCGGGCTCGAGGAGCCGACGACGTACGAGGCCATCACCGCTGCCGCTGAGGCGCTCGACAGCTCGGAGGTCGCCGGCATCACCGCCGCGACGATCCCAGGCGACGCGTTCACCCAGCAGAGCTTCGAGTACTTCGCGATGGGCAACGGCTGCGAGCTCGTCGACGACGACGGGAACGTCACGCTCGAATCCTCGAACTGCGTCGAGACGTTCGACTTCTACGCCAACCTGGCGAAGAACTTCTCCGTGGCCGGCAACCAGGACGTCGACTCGACCAGGGCCACGTACTTCGCCGGCCAAGCGGCGATGCTGGTCTGGTCGTCGTTCATCCTCGACGAGATGGCCGGGCTGCGAAACGACGCGCTGCCCACCTGCGCCGAGTGCCGTGACAACCCGGCATTCCTGGCCGAGAACAGCGGCGTCGTGACCGGTGTGCAGGGCCCGGACGGCGACGAGTCGGCCGCCTACGGGGAGATCGTTTCCTGGGTGGTCACCGCGGATGCCGCGACTGACGCGGCGGCGGACTACATCCGGTACCTGATGTCCGACGGATACCAGGACTGGTTCGCGATCGCACCCGAGGGCAAGGTGCCCACCCGGCAGGGGACCGAGGACGACCCCGAGCAGTTCATCACCGCGTGGGAAGGGCTCGACGCCGGCGTGGACACCAAGGCGCCGCTGTCCGACTTCTACGATGCCGAGACGCTCGAGGCGGTGCGCACCAGCCCCGAGACCATCCAGCGCTGGGGGTTCGAGCAGGGTGAAGGAGCCCTGGTCGGCGCAACGCTGGGTGAGCTCCCGGTGGCGACAGCTCTGAACGAGCTGGTGAGCGGCTCCGGGACGGCCGAGGAGGCGGCGCAGCAGGCGCAGGCCGCCGTCGTGGAGATCCAGGAGAGCCTGGGGTGACCACCCGCACGCTCGCCCGGCAGGAGTCGCTGCTCGGACTCCGGCTGATCTCGCCGACGCTGCTGATCGTCATCGTCGTTGTGATCTTGCCGGTCATTTGGACCATCTCGCTGGCGTTTCAGGACATCGGCTTGATCAACATCCAGGACGCCGGGTTCTTCGGCGAGTACACACTCGAGAACTTCGAGACCGTCTTCACCTCGGCCGGTTTCTGGACGTCGCTTTGGACGACCATCGTCTACACGATCGGAGCGACGCTGGGATCGATCGTGGTCGGACTGATCGCTGCGCTCGCCCTGCGGCGGCCGTTCCGTGGGCGTGGCATTTTGCGGGCGGCGATGCTGCTGCCCTACGTCACCCCGGTCGTCGCGGCGACCTTCGTATGGACCGTCGCCCTCAACCCGCAGTTCGGCATCGTGAACCAGTGGGGCCAGGACTTCCTCGGCTGGGATGAGCCGATCGCGTTCTTGTCCCAGAGCAGTCAGACGTTCACCCTGTTCGGGCTGGAGGTCACCGTCCCCCTGGCGCTGCTCACGGTGATCGTCTTCGAGGCGTGGCGGTACTTTCCCTTCGCCTTCCTGTTCATCATCGCCCGCCTGCAGGCGCTGCCCGCCGAACTGGACGAGGCGGCCATCGTCGACGGCACCTCGATCTGGCAGCGGTTCCGCTACATCACGCTGCCACAGCTGATGCCGGTCATCGCGCTGCTGACGATCCTGCGGTTCATCTTCACGTTCAACAAGTTCGACGACGTCTTCCTATTGACCGGAGGTGGCGCCGGCACCGAGGTGGTCAGCGTCCGGGTCTACGAGTTCCTGACCGCGCGCCACGACATCGGCGCGGCGGCGGCGCAGTCGCTGGTCCTGGCCGCGTTCCTCGTCGTGTTCATCGTGGTCTACATGCGGACGACTCGAGCCGGCGAGGAGGCGTGATGACCGTCGCGGACAGCGCAGCCGCCACGACCGCCGCACCCGCTCGGGTTGCGGCGGGACGCCGGGGCCGCCGGCCAATCCGGCGCCGGGAGGACACCGTCTACGGCGTGCTCCGCTGGGTGACGATCGTCATCCTCACGCTTGTGACCATCGTCCCGTTCTTGTACATGCTCCTCCTGTCGGTACGGCCCATCGAGGAGGTGCTGCTCGACCCGGGCCGGCTGCTGGTGTCGCTGGACGAGCTGACCCTGTCCTCGTACAAGGAGGTCCTCACCTCGACCGAGGACGGCGGCCAGGGCTTCCTCGGCTACATGGGCAACAGCGGCTTCGTGGCCGTCGTGACGGTCTTCGTGACTCTGGTGGCGTCGATCCTCGGTGCCTACGCGGTCAGCCGGCTGCGGTTCCGAGGCCGCGGACCCATCGGCTTCGTTTTCCTCGCCGTCTACCTGTTCCCGCCGATCCTGCTGGCGATCCCGCTGTTCGTGCTGTTCTCACAGCTGAGCCTGCGCGGAAACCTGCTGGCGCTGGCGGTGGTATACGTCGCCCAGACCGTGCCGGTGGCGATCTACATGCTGCGCAACTACTTCGCCACGATCCCGGTCAGCCTGGAGGAAGCGGCCATGATCGACGGCTGCACCCGCGGGCAGGTCATCCGGCGGATCAGCCTTCCCTTGTCCGCACCGTCGATCGTCGCGACCTCTCTCTACGTTTTCATGATCGCCTGGAACGAGTTCCTCTTCGCGTTGTTGTTCCTGACCGAGCGGCGTGAGCGGTGGACGGTCAGCCTGGGCCTGTCACGACTGTCCGGAAGCATCGAGATTCCCACCACGGTGCTCATGGCGGGTTCGGTCGTGCTCACGGTTCCGATCATCGTGATCTTCTTCCTGGCCGAGCGCATGCTGGTCGAGGGCCTCACCAGCGGTGCCGAAAAGGGGTGACCAGACGGGGAAGGGTCCGGGAATTCTATGGGGAGGAGCCTGACGTCGTGCCGCGCAAAGCGCTGACTGCCACGGCGGGCCAGATCCTCGAGCTCGTCCGCTCCGGTCAGGTGAGCACCCGCCGCGAGCTGCAGGAGCAGACCGGCCTGTCACGGTCGACGCTGGCCCTCCGGCTCGCGGAGCTGACCGCGGGTGGATTCCTGCGCGAGGCTGGGCTGCGTCCGGGCAACGCCGGGCGGCCGGCCGGCATCCTCTCGTTCGTCGACGCGGACAAGTACGTCCTGATCGCGGACCTCGGGGCGACCCACGCCCGGTTTGCCCTGCAGGACGCCTCCGGCGCGACACTCGCCGAGTCCTCCGGACAGCTGCACATCGAAGACGGGCCCGAGCCGGTGCTGCGCGCCGTTCGGGACCGGTTCGAGGACCTGCTCTCCGGCACCGGCCGGTCACGTACCGGGCTGTGCGGGATCGGGATCAGCGTGCCCGGTCCGGTCGACTTCCGGTCGGGCCGGTTGCAGCAGCCGCCGATCATGCCCGGATGGCACGACTTCCCGGTCGCCGAGGTCCTCACCGACGCGTTTGACGTGCCGGCCCTCGTCGACAACGACGCGAACCTGATGGGCCTGGGCGAGGCGCGTTACCAGTACCCGGACGTGGCGAGCCTGCTGTTCGTGAAGGTCGGAACCGGTATCGGCGCCGGCCTCATCCTGCACGGCCAGCCCGAACGCGGCGTCGCCGGAGGCGCCGGCGACATCGGCCACATCCGGATCGCCCAGCCGGTCGACGGCCGGCGCTGCGCGTGTGGGGCCACGGGATGCCTGGCCGCACACGCGAGCGGAGGTGCCCTGGCCCGGCAGCTCACCGAACGGGGCGTGCCGGCCGCCACGAGTGCGGACGTGGTCCGGCTGGTGCAGGCCGGCAGCGCCGATGCCATCGCGCTGGTGCGGAAGGCCGGTCAGCTGCTCGGCGAGGTGCTGGCCACAGCCGTTGCCGTCCTCAACCCGGCGGTCCTCGTCGTCGGAGGGGCGATGGCCCTCACCCACGAGCACTTCCTGCTCGGAGTCCGCGAGACCCTCTACGAGCGCACGGTCCCGCTGGCGACCCGCGACCTCGAGGTGAGGTCGAGCGTCCTGCAGAACAGAGCCGCGATCGAGGGCGCCCGGATCATGGTGGTCGACCACCAGTTCTCTGCCGAGGCGATCGACTCGCGGCTCGGAGTGGTCGCCGGATAGTCGAGCTCCGTGGCCGTCAGCTCGTCTGCGCCGAGCCGGCCTCCGGGACCAGCTCGATCCAGGTCCTTCCCGGCGGCACAGCCAGGTCCGCACCCGATGCATCCGCCAGCCGGATCGGCGCCGCTGGAGAGGTCTTGGACCAGGAACCCCGGATCACCTGGCCGCCGGTGAGAAGGAGTGCCTGGCCCGATCCTTCGAGGACCGTCTCGGGCACCGGGTTGCCGGCGGGATCCCGGTAACCGGCGTCCCGGGTCGTCACCCGCAGGACGAGCAGGTTGGCGGCGCGGAACTGGTCTCCTTCGGCGGCGAGGTCGTCTACGCGATGCCAGGCGCCATCGGCCTGTTGCCAGCGGGTCGTGTGCCCACCCGAGAACGTCACGGCGGCCGAGGTTGCCGGCGTGCCGGCCGCTGGTGCGGCGTCCCCGGGCGCCCACGGCAGGTAGGGCACGGCGGGTGCCGGAAGGCCGGCCGCGGCTGCCAGCGCCGCGGCCGGGTCGAGGGCGACGTCGTACGGCGCCCGCCGCGACGGGGCCCGCGATAGCCCGGCCTCGGAACTGGTGAGCACGGTGATGCCGGCTGCGCCGATGGCTTGCAGCACCCCTCGTGCACCCCCGGAGGCGACCAGCGCTCCGCCGGTCGGCGCGACGATCCCGACATCCGTCGTCCGAACCGATCGCACCGGAGCGACGATCGCGGGCATTGTCGAGTGGTACATGACGGCGAGCCGGGTGAGCCCGCCCTCGACCAGCTCCTCAACGACCAGGTCGGCCGACGACAGGCCGAGCTGAGGCTGCGATCGGGCCGTGTTGTCGACCTTCACCACGAGCGCCGGGCGCTCGGGAACGCCCCCGGTGGCCGGCAGTCCGGTCAGCGGAAGGATCAGCTCCGGCGTGGGCTCGCTGACCGTGGGCGACGGCGCGGGCTGCGATGAGTCATCACTGCCGCATGCGGTGGACAGCGCGACCGCCAGCACGGCCGTCAGCATCCGGACCGGCGTCACACGCACCCGGCGAATGTATGGGTACAGGCCGACGCCGGCCAGCCCGCCGCCCCACAGCCAGCCCGCCGCCCCACAGCGAAGGGGCCCCGGATCGCTCCGAGGCCCCTCGCTAGTTGTGTTACCTCCTCATGCGATCACGGGTCGATGACGACCTCGCAGGTGTACGTGCCCGGCTGGAGGTTGTTCACATCCAGACTCACGTCGTCGGTGTCAAACCCGGTTCCGGCGCTGCCGATCTCAACGGCGGCGGCGTCCTCACAGACAATCGACGAGTGGGTACCCCCGTCGACCTGCGAGTCGACCGAGACGCTGAGGTCGGTCAGCGGCGTGTTGTGGAACTCGAGCGACTCACCACCGTACGGGTCGTCCGCGCAGTTGGCGGCGTTGTCCACCGTGACGGTCTGCTCCGCGTCGTCGCTGACGTAACCGGCAGGGACGGTCTCGGTGACCGTGTAGCCGGCGAACGACAGACCACCGAGGCAGGCCACCCCGTTGGCGTTGGTGGTAACCGTCGTACCGCCGGCCGGCAGATTACCACCGGTGACCACGAAATCGACGCCTGAATGCGGGTGGTCACCAGGTCCGGCGGCCGCATGCTTGCGATCCTTCGTGATCTTGATCGCGCCCAGATTGAGCCTGTTCGTGTAGGTGCAGTCGAGTTCGTCGGTGTCGGAATCGATGGAGAACGTCACCGTTGTGCCGCTGACCACGAAGCTTGTCCCCGCCGAGCTGGCGCTGCAGTCGAGGCTGACGAACTCCCAGTTGGCTGGGATCACGTCCTCGGTCACGGTGTAGCCGCTGCCGAACAGCACGGTGTCGCCGTAGTCCTGGACACCGTCATCGGTCAGCTGGAACGTGTTCGGCGACGTGGGGTCGGTGTTGAACGACTTGGTGTAGCCGAACAGGGTGGTGTTAGGGTCCTCATCCGGGTCGGTCTGCTTGCGGATGATCACGTTCCCGCAGTTCTGCAGGTCGATGCCGACCGGTGCAATGAAGTCCTTCAGCTGCGAGGTGAAGGAGTCGGAGGACCGGCTCTTCAGCATCGCGCTGCCGAACGACGCGCACTCACCTGAATCGAAGATCAGCCGCAGGTCGATCTGCGCCTCACCGAAGGTGCGCGGGGCCAGCTGACCTGTGCTGATGAGCCCATCCGACTCCGCGGCCGGAATCGCTGTCTGGTTGATGGTGCCGACGGCGCAGGGTCCGCCGCCACAGCCGGTCCCGTCATCTAGATCCACGACCGGGCCCCACGCGGTACCGGTCCAGAACCGGCCACTGATCTCGGCGCGCGCGCCGCCCTGGTCGATCGCGTACTCGATCAGCAGGTCACCCGCGGTACGAACCTTGTTCGGACCCACCGTGCAGTCGGTTTCGGACTGGTTGAACTCGAAGTCCATCAGCGTCGTGCCGGACGGATCGGTGACGCGGCTCCACGCCAGGTTCAAGAACCCAGGATGGCCGCCGGTTCCTGCCTCCTCATAGACGTGGAACGTGAGCAGATCGGACTTGTTGTTCGGGATGGTGCCGGTCGTCTCCCCCGGACAGACGGTGTCTTCCTTCACGCCGCCCTTGTACGAGTCGTCGTTCTGGCCGGTCGCAAGGTCGGTGGCACGGATCTCGGCGACGTTGGCCCAGTCGAGGGAAGGAGGTGCTGGGTCGTCGACCTTGAGATTCGCGTCCTCGTCGATCTCGAAGTTGCTGCCAGGCAGCGACGCCTCCGGATGGCTGGCCGAGGCCGGAATGGTGCCGAGCCCGACGGCCACCAGGCTCAACACAGCAAGACCGCCGATTACCTTCCCTCGGCGACCCCAGCGAGATGGCGCGCTCGCGCGCGCGTGTGCGGGTGCTGTCATGTTGGCTCCCCCCGGAGCAGAAAACCGGTCCCGTCAGGGGACCGTACTGAGAACGCCCAAAACCCGGTTGCATAAACCCCCCAGGCGAAACGTTCCGATCGGAGATTACTGGCCCCTTCTGATCGACGCAGGCAAATGGAAGAAATGACATAGCGAAAAGCTCCGGCGTCGGTTTGCTGCCCGGTGGGCGACGGCCCGGGCTGCGGTGAGTCGCCGCCGCATGCGGCGCACAGGGCCAGCTGCCGCCCACAACGAGGGGCCCCGGATCGCTCCGGGGCCCCTGGCTGGTTCGTGCTACCTCCTCATCGGACTACGGGTCAATGACGACCTCGCAGGTGTACGTGCCCGGCTGGAGGTTGTTCACATCCAGACTCACGTCGTCGGTGTCAAACCCGGTTCCGGCGCTGCCGATCTCAACGGCGGCGGCGTCCTCACAGACAATCGACGAGTGGGTACCCCCGTCGACCTGCGAGTCGACCGAGACGCTGAGGTCGGTCAGCGGCGTGTTGCGGAAGCTGACCAACGCCTCGCTGTCGTCGCCGCAGGTCGACTCGCCCGTTACGCTGACGGCCTTGTCCGCGTCGTCGCTGACATAACCGGCCGGCACTGTCTCCGTGACGGTGTAGTCACCGACCAAGGAGCTGAGCACCAGACCGTCCACGCAGGCCTCACCGCTCGCATTCGTGACCGCGGTCACGCCGGCTGCAGGCAGCTCACCGCCGGTGATGGTGAAGGTGACGCCCGGGTGGGCGTGATCACCCGCGCCTGCTTCGGCGTGCTTGCGTGTCTTCACGATCAGAATCGCGCCCTTCTGACGCGCGTCATGGAACGTGCACGTCACAGTCTCGCCGGCCTCGAGGACGATCGTGGCGGGATCGGTCCCGTCGTCGTCGTCGCACGTCCCGGAGACGAGGTTCCAGCCTGCCGGCACCGTCTCGGCCACGTCGTAGGTGCCCGGCGCCAGGTCGGTGAAGGTCTCGGAGTCCTTCCCGGCATCGCCTGCCTCGGTCGTCGTCAGGGTGAAGGGTGACGGCGTCAGGGTGCTTGACGTGAAGTCGAACGATCCGAAGCCGTCGTCGGTGATCTTCTCGACGATGATCGTGCCGCGTGCCTTGTTGAAGTACGTGCAGTCGAGCACGTCATCCTCGTCGTCGATGGCGAACGTCACCACGGCACCATTGATATCCGGTGTGACTCCGACGCTTGGGTTCGCAGCGACGTCGCAGTCGACACTGTCGAAGTCCCAGCCGGCCGGCAGGGTCAGCAAGTCCTCGGTGACCGTGTAGCCGGTGCCGAACAGGACGCCGGTGTAGGTCTGGACGCCGTCATCGGTCAGGCTGAAGGTGTTCCCCGATGCCGGGTCGGTGTTGAACGTCTTGGTGTAGTTGAACAGTGCCGTGCTGCCGTCTGGGTCGGTCTGCTTGCGGATGATGACCTTGCCGCAGTTGGTCAGGCTGATCGGCACCGGAGCGATGAAGTCCTTCAACTGCGAGGTGAAGGAGTCCGACGCCCGGCTCTTGAGCATCGCGCTGCCGAACGACTCGCAGCTTCCTTCGTCGAAGATGACGCTGAGGTCGATGCTCGCCTCGCCGAACGTACGCGGCGAGAGCGACCCGAGCCCATCGGCATCGGCTGCGGGAATCGGGCTGGTGTTGATGGTGCCGGTCGCGACGGCTGGGTCGAGCACGTTCGCGGGGCCCCAGGCGCTGCCGGTCCACTCGCGCAGCGTGATGGTCGCACGGGTGCCGCCCTGGTCGATCGAGTACTCCACCAGCAGGTCGCCCGCCGTGCGTACGACGTTGGGCCCCACTGTGCAGCCCGTGCTGGACTGGTTGAATTCGAAGTCCATGAGCGTTGTGCCGGTTGGGTCTTGGACGCGGGTCCAGAACAGGTGCAGGAAGCCGGGATCGCCCTCTTCCTCGTAGACGCCGAACGTCTTCAGGTCACTCTTGTTGTTCGGGATGCTGCCGGTCGTCTCGTCCGGACAGACGGTGTCCTCCTTGACGCCGCCCTTGTACGAGTCGTCGCCCTGCCCGGTAGCAACGTCAATGGCGCGGACCTCGCTGACGTTGGCCCAGTCGAGGTTCCCGGCGTGGTCGACCTTGAGGTTCGCGTCGACGTCGATCTCGAAGTTGCTGTCAGGCAGGCTTGCGTCTTCATGAGCCGAGGCCGGAACGATGCCGAGCCCGACGGCCACCAGGCTCAGCACAGTGAGGCCGCCGAAGATCTTCCCTCGGCGACCCCAACGGGTTGGCGCGCTCGCGCGCGCGTGTGCGGATGCTGTCATGTCGCTCCCCCTGGAGCAGAAAAACCGGCCCCGACAGGGGACCGTGCTGAGAACGCCCAAATCCCGGTTGCGTACTACCCCCCAGGCGAACGCTCCGACGCAGAGGCTATCCGCGGCTGTTCGACGCCGACAATGGCAAGTAGTGACGGAAAGAAAATTTGATCATGCTCTTGAATGTCAGAAATTGCTATAACAATTGTCGATGAATCAAGGCATTCTGCCCATTGATTACAGCCGCCTGGTCAGCGCGTTCCCCGCCTGGCCCTGGCGACAGCGCGGTCGGCCTCCCGCCTGGCCTGCTTCTCGGCGAGGGCATGCCGCTTGTCGTACGACTTCTTGCCCCGAGCCAGCGCCAGCTCCACCTTCGCGTAACCGTCGGAAAAGTACATCGCCAGCGGCACCAGCGTCAGGCCCTTCTCCCGGGTCTTGCCGATCAGCCGGCTGATCTCGTCGCGTCGCATCAGCAGCTTGCGCGGCCGCCGCGGCTCGTGGTTGGTCCAGGTGCCTTGGTCGTACTCGGGGATGTGGACGTTGCGCAGCCAGACCTCGCCGTCGCGCACCTCGGCGTACCCGTCGACGAGCGAGGCGCGGCCCGCCCGCAACGACTTCACCTCGGTGCCGGTCAGCACCAGGCCGGCCTCGTAGGTCGCCTCGACGTGGTAATCGTGGCGTGCCTTGCGGTTCTGCGCCACGAACTTGCGACCTCGCTCCCGTGCCATGGGCACCAGGATCTCATCCGGTCGGCGACCTACAGGTAGCGCATCGGGTCGGTTCGGACACCGTCGACGTAGACCATGAAGTGCAGATGGCAGGCGGTCGAGTAGCCCGTCGATCCGGAGTAACCGATCACCTCACCCTTGGAGACCCGCTCCCCCGACGACGCCGCGAACCGGGACAGGTGGCTGTACGACGTCATCAACGAGATGTGACTGATCAGCACCTGGTTGCCGTACCCGCCGCGGTAGCGCGCCCACTCGACGGTGCCGGCCGCGGCGGCACGGATCGGCGTCCCGCAGTACGCGCGGAAGTCGGTGCCGTCGTGCAGCTTGTAGACGCCGGTCACGGGGTGGACGCGCATGCCGTACGGCGAGGTGATG
>DAIUDS010000027.1:0-17638 GCA_036845485.1 Jiangellaceae bacterium | reverse complement strand
GCGGGGTGCACCCGCGCGGAGGACGACGAAGGCCTTGATCACCTGGCCGCGCTCGGCGTCGGGCACACCGACCACCGCGCACTCGGCGACGTCGGCGTGGATCAGCAGCGCCTGCTCGACCTCCGGCCCGGCGATGTTGTACCCGGAGGTGATGATCATGTCGTCGTTGCGGGCCTGGTACCAGAAGTACCCGTCCTGGTCGCGGACGTACGTGTCACCGGTCACGTTCCAGCCGTCCTGGACGTAGACCTGCTGACGCTCGTCGGCCAGATAGCGACAACCCGTCGGCCCGCGTACTGCCAGCCTGCCCTGCGCGCCGGTCGGCGCCTCGTTGCCGTCCTCGTCGAGCACCGTCGCCACGTATCCAGGCACGGCCTTACCCGTCGACCCCGGCCGGATGTCGTCGCCCGCCGAGGCGACGAAGATGTGCAGCATCTCGGTGGACCCGATCCCGTCGATGATGCGTACGCCGGTGGCCTCGTAAAAGGCCCGCCATGTCGCCTCGGGGAGGTGTTCGCCGGCCGAGACGGCGCGACGCACGCTGTGCAGCTGTGCGCTCTTGCCGGCGGCCACCATCGCCTTGTAGGCGGTCGGTGCCGTGAACAGCGCCGTGACGCCGTGCTGGGCGATGGCATCGGCCAGCTCATCCGGCGTGGCCTTCTCGATCAGCAACGTGGCAGCGCCCGTGTGCAGGGGGAAGACCAGGCCTGCACCGAGGCCGAACGTGAAGGCGAACGGCGCCGTCGTGGTGAACAGGTCGTCGGACTCCGGCCGCAGGACGTGGCGGCTGAACGTGTCGGCGATCGCCAGGACGTCGCGGTGGAAGTGCATCGTGACCTTGGGCCGCCCCGTGGTTCCCGACGTGAGTGCGAGGAGGGCGAGGTCGTCGGCGGCGGTGTCGACGGCCCCGAATTCGGTCGGCGCGGTGCCTGCCCGAGTCAGCAGGTCGTCCGGGTCCACGCCGCCGAAGGCGACCACGGGCATCGCCGGAGCTGCCTGGTCGCGTGCCGTATGAAGGTCGTCGAGGAACCGGTGATCGCAGATCGCCAGGCTGGGCAGGGTGAGCTCGATGGTCGTGACCAACTCCGCCGGGCGGAGCAGCGGCATCGTGAGGACGACGACGCCGCCGGCCTTGAGCACGCCCAGCCAGGTCGCCACCAGCCAGGGGTTGTTCGGGGCGCGAAGCAGGACCCGGTTGCCTGGTACGAGCCCCAGCTGTGTGGACAGGACGTCGGCGACCTGGTTGGCGCGCTCCTGCAACCGGCCGTACGTCCACGCCTCGGTGTCGGTGACAAGGCATCGTTCGTCGGGCCCGATCCGCTCGATCGTCTCGTCCAGCAGGCGGACCGCGCAGTTCAGCCGGTCCGGATAGTCGAGCTCGGGCAGGTCGAATCGGAGCTCGGGCCACTGTTCCTGAGGTGGCAGCCGGTCGCGGGTGAACGTGTCGACATGGGCGGAACGCGACAGCGGCATGGCTCACCTCGGCGTGAGTCGGATTCCTCGTAGTCTGTCATTGCCATGACGGCAGTCAAGAGCCCGCGATATGCACGGGCGGATCGCCGGGACTGCAGCTGGGAGGGGCACCTTCGGCCAGGGCGACCGGCCGAAGGTGCCCTCTCACCCCGAGCAGCGGTGTGGGTCAGCTGCTCGAGGCGTCCGAGTCCGCCGCCTCCTTGTCCGGGCAGTCCTCGCCACCGGAGCCGCCGCGGTGGTCACCGTGGGGCGCTCCCTCGCGGGGTGTTCCCTCCGTGTCCGGCGTCGCTCCGCTGTCCGGTGTCGCTTCGCTGTCCGGCGTCGGCTCGGTCGTGGAGTCGTTCGATTCGGACGACTCGCTCGATGGACTCGGCGAGTCCTGGGCCGAAGCGACGCCGGTGAACCCGAGGGCGAGTCCGGCGATGCCACCGGCGGCGAGCAGTCCGATCGCATGACCTGGGAGCCGGCGCCGCCTCGTGGCCGGTTCCGCACCGGTCGGGGTATCCATGTGATCTCCTCTCCGGTTGCGCACTCTGCGCGACCTCGACTCCACTGTGTGCGGGGAGCCTGGCAATCACCTGGGAGCGACCTGTGTGTCGGCTGGGAACTGCGGACCGCCCGGCAGATGCACCGTGAAGGCGGTACGGCCCGCTTCACTGGTGACGTCGACGGCTCCGTGATGGGCTGCCACTACGGCTGAGACAATCGCGAGCCCCAACCCGGTACTCCCCGCCGCAGCGGAGCGTGAGCTGTCCCCCCGGGCGAACCGCTCGAACACCTGCGGCAGCAACGCAGCGGGAACCCCAGGACCGTCGTCCACAACCGTCAGCGTGACGTCGGGCCCGCCGCGAAGCCTCGCCGTCACCGTCGTTCCGGGCGGTGTGTGAACCCGCGCGTTGGCGAACAGATTGGCCACGACCTGCTGCAGCCGCGCTGCGTCCCCGGTCACGGTGACCGGCACCGAGTGTAGATCGAGCTGCCACTCGTGGCCTGGACCGGCGGCGCGTGCGTCGCTGACCGCGTCGACGACAAGCCGGGACAGGTCGACGGGTGCCCGTTCGAGGGCCCGGCCGGAGTCGAGCCGGGCCAGCAGCAGCAGGTCGTCGACGAGAGTGGTCATGCGAGCCGCCTCGGACTCCACCCGGGCCAGCGCATGCGCCACATCCGGCGGCACGCGCTGGCCGGTGCGGCGGGTGAGCTCGGCATAACCGCGGATCGCCGCGAGCGGGGTGCGCAACTCGTGGCTCGCATCGGCGACGAACTGCCGCACCCGCATCTCGCTGGCGTGCCTGACGGCGAGGGCGGACCCGACATGGCCCAGCATGGTGTTCAGGGCGGCGCCAACACGGCCGACCTCGGTGCGTGGATCGGTGTCCGCGGCCGGAACCCGTACCGCCAGCGCCACCTCGCCGCGATCCAGTGGGAGCTGGGCAACCTGGTCGGCCGTGGCCGCAACCCGGTGCAGCGGACGTAGAGCGCGTCGGATGATCACTGCTCCCGCGAGTGCGGCAGCGAGTGAAGCCAGAACGACCACGGCGGCGGTGACGGCGGCCTGGCCGAGCAGTGTCGACTGGATCTCCGCCATTGGAAGACCGGTCACGATCACTTCTCCGCCGGATGTCGCGTTTGCGACCAGTCGATAGTCCCCGAGCTCGCCGAGCGACTGCGTGCTCGGGTCGCCGGCTGCCGGGAGCCCGGTGAGGGTCGAGTCGTACGAGGACGGCACCGACTGTCGGCTGCCTGCCTCGTCGAGGACCACCGCCTCGACGACCCGGCCGTCGTCCACGCAGGCGCCGAGCGTGCCGGCTGCCTGGCCGGGCGGGAGCAGGGAGTCCCGGCCGTCGTGCCCGCATCCCGACGAAGGCCGTTTCGACGCACCTGCGGACCGTGCCGCGGCGGCCGCGAGCTGATCGTCGACCTGGTCCACGAGCGTGCGCTGGATCGCAAGCTCCGTAACGACGCCCACAGCCGTGCCGACCACGGCCAGGAGGAGTACCAGGACGGCGATCAGGCGGGCCCGCAGGGACCAGCGGGCGGGGTTGATCATCGCTACCCGGCGGGCTTGAGCACGTACCCGGCGCCGCGCATGGTGTGGATCATTGGCTGCCTGCCGACGTCGATCTTCTTCCGGAGGTAGGAGATGTAGAGCTCGACGACGTTGGCCTCTCCACCGAAGTCGTAGTTCCAGACCCGGTCGAGAATCTGCGCTTTGCTCAACACTCGTCGCGGGTTGCGCATCAGATAGCGCAGCAGCTCGAACTCGGTTGCGGTGAGCGTGATGAGCGTTCCGTCGCGACGGACCTCTCGGCTGTCCTCCTCGAGCGTGAGGTCGCCGACCGTGAGAACGGGCCCGCCCCGGGACGTGCCGACACCGCTGCGTCGCATCAGGGCACGCAGCCGGGCGATGACCTCCTCGAGACTGAACGGCTTGGTCACGTAGTCGTCCCCGCCGGCGGTCAGGCCCGCGATCCGGTCCTCGACCGCGTCCTTCGCGGTGAGGAAGAGCACCGGGACCTCGGGAGCGTCGGCACGCATCCTTCGCATCACCTCGAGCCCGTCGAGGTCGGGCAGCATCATGTCGAGCACCACCGCGTCGGGCTGGAAGGCTCGTGCCAGTCCGACCGCCGACATCCCGTCGGAGGCCGCACCGACCTCCCACCCCTCGTAACGCAACGCCAGCCGCAACAGATCGGTCAGCGTCGCCTGGTCGTCTACCACGAGGACACGCACCGGCGTCCCGTCGGGACGGTGCAGCGCCTGGCTCGTGTCCTCGTTCACGGTGATCAGCTTGACCGTGCAGGCTGTGATCCTCCTGAAAGCCGTCTGTGAATCAGCTGTGTGCGGAGTGCGGAGTCTGGCCGCTGGTCTGGTCCTCGACCCACTGTTCCAGGCGACCCCATAGGTATGTCGCTATCGTGACGACCGTGCATCGGCAGCGGATGTCCAGCCGACCCGAGAAGTCCCACGTCCTCGGTCCACCGGGCGAGCCCGCGGCCCGGCCGGTCCAGCCGCGGTCGTTGATCGTCACGATCTACGGCGCATACGCGCGCGAGGCGGGCGGCTGGCTGTCGGTGGCGGCCCTGATCCGGCTGATGGCGGCGGCCGGGGTCGACGAGGCTGCCGTCCGGTCTTCCACGTCGAGGCTCAAGCGTCGCGGCATCCTGGTCGCGGAACGGGTCGACGGCGCGGCCGGATACGGCCTATCCGATCGGGCTCGGACGATCCTGGCGGAGGGAGACCGGCGCATCTTCAGCACGGCGAACGCCACGGTGGACGACGGCTGGGTGCTCGCGGTGTTCAGCGTGCCCGAGACCGAGCGCGCGCGACGGCACACACTGCGCTCGCGCCTGTCGTGGCTCGGCTTCGGCAATGTCGCCCCCGGGGTCTGGATCGCACCCCTGCACCTGGCCGACGAGACCCGGGACGTGCTGGCGCGACTCGAGCTCGGCCACTACGTCGACCTGTTCGCCGCGCGCCACCTCGACGTCGAGGAGCTGCGCGTGCACGTGTCGCGCTGGTGGGACGTCGACGTGCTGCAGGCGTCGTACACCGCCTACGTCGAGCGCTGGCGGCCCGTGCTCAGGTCGTGGCGGCACCGGCGCCGAACCGACGCCGAGCGGGCATTCGCCGACTACGTCCACACGCTGACGGCGTGGCGGCGCCTGCCCTATCTCGATCCCGGGCTGCCATCGGAGCTGCTTCCGGCGGGCTGGCCGGGTCAGGAGGCGGCCGACGTCTTCTTTGCGCTGCGCGACCGGCTGGCAGACGCGGCTCACGACTACGTGGCTGTCGTACGCAGCGTGTGACCCTCACCCCGGAAGCACCGCTACGCCCTGGACCTCCACCAGCGCCTCCCGATCCCACAGCCGGGTGACTCCGACCGCCGCCATGGCCGGGAAGTGCTCTCCCATCAGGGACTTCCGGACTCGTCCGAGCTCACGCGCATGCGCGCGGTAGTCGTCGATGTCCAGGATGTACGTCGTCATGGACACGAGATGCTCCGGCCGGCCGCCCGCTTCGTCGAGCGCCGTGAGCAGGTTCCGCAACGCGCGGTCGTACTGAGCGACCACGTCGCCTGCGCCGACGACCGTACCGCCTGCGTCGAGCGCTGTCTGTCCGGCAAGCCACACCGCCCGGCCGCCGTGGGACACGACGGCGTGACTGAACCCGGACGGCTTTGCCAGTGCCGACGGATTGACGACGTCGTGCGCGATACCGGCCGGCATCTCGGGAGGGCCGTCCGCCGAATTCGTCACGACTGCACCGCACCGCCATCGACGTCGATGCCCTGCCCGGAGACGGCCGCGTTGCCTACGCAGAACTCGACGGCGTCGGCAACCTCATCGACGGTGATCAGCCGGCCGATCGGCTGCTTGGCGGCGAGGATGCCGCGCGCTTCTTCGGCGCCGCGGCCGGTCCTGGCGACAATCGTCTCGACCGACCTGTCGGTCAACGGCGTGTCGACGAAGCCCGGGCACACGGCATTGACCGTCACGCCGGTCCGGGCGGTCTCGGCGGCAGCGGACCGCACCAGTCCGAGAACCCCGTGCTTGGAGGCGGTGTACGCAGCCAGGTACGGCTCCCCCCGCTTGGCGGCGACGGAGGCCAGCACCACGATGCGTCCCCAGCCGGCCTGCGTCATCGCGGGCAGCGCCCGGCGAACGCAACGGAACGGCGTGGTGAGGTTCAAGTCCAGCATGTGCTGCCATTCGGCGTCGCTGATCCGCGGGATGGGTGCCGACGACCCGGCGCCGGCGTTCGCAACCAGGATCTCGACCGGCCCCCACTCGTCCTCCACCGATGTGAACAGCCGGTCGACCGCACCGTCGGCGAGCAGGTCGACCGGGAGCACGAGCGACTCGCCGGGCAGCGCATCTGCGACGGCCTTCAGCTGGTCGCCGTTGCGGGCGCAGAGCGCGACCCGGTGGCTCCGTTCGGACAACCGGCGTGCGACGGCCGAACCGATGCCGCGCCCGGCTCCCGTGACGAGGCACACCCGGCTCTGGTCGCCCACCCGGCAACCATAACGGCGCCACCGGCCCGGTATGACAGGCTCGACGCATGCAGGTCCACCTGGTCGACGGCACCTACGAGCTGTTTCGCTATCACTACGCCCCGACCAACAAGGACCCGCTCTTCGGCGCCACCAGAGGTGTCGTCTCCTCGTGCCTGGCGCTGCTCGAACAGGGCGCGACGCACGTCGCCGTCGCCACCGACCACGTCATCGAGTCCTTCCGCAACGACCTGTGGCCCACGTACAAGAATGGCTCCGGCGTCGACCCCCAGCTGAAGGCCCAGTTCCCGATCGTGGAGGACGCGCTACAGGCCTTCGGCTTCACCGTGTGGGCGATGGTCGAGCAGGAGGCGGACGACGCGCTGGCTGCGGGTGCTCTCACCGCTGCGGCCGACGACCGCCTGGAGCGGGCGGTCATCTGTACCCCCGACAAGGACCTCGGCCAATGCGTCGGCGGCAAGGTCTGGCAATGGGACCGCCGTCAGGACAAGTGGTTCGACACTGCCGGGGTGCATGCCCGTCTCGGTGTGCTGCCGAGCTCGGTGCCGGATCTCCTTGCTCTCGTCGGCGACACGGCAGACGGCTTTCCCGGCGTGACCGGCTGGGGTGCGAAGTCGGCGGCCGCCCTGCTCGATCGCTGGGGCCACCTGGAGAACATCCCCGACGACCCGCTTACCTGGGACGCCGGTGTTCGAGGGGCGGCGAAGCTGAACGCCGCACTGCGCGGCGAGTTCGACCGGGCTCTGCTGTTCCGCCACATCGCCACCGTCCGCACCGACGCCGAGGTCGGCTCGGTCGACGAATGGCGCTGGACCGGGCCGGACGACGCTGCCGGAGCGGTGGCACAAGGGCTGAACGCCCCCAGGCTGCTGGAACGGGCAGAGCAGGTCGCCGCACGTGACCCGTCTTAGTCGACGACCGAGCCGCGGCGGGCTCAGCGGTACGGACTCGTCGTCAACGGATGATCAGCACCTATCTCAGGGTGCTCCTCGGCGGAACGGCTGCAGGCCTGCTCGCTGACCGCGGTTACCCTTGGCGGGAGCCCGACGTCTTCAACTGAGGATCCCAACTGCCGTGTTCGCCACACTCTCCGACCGGCTCGCTGCGACGTTCAAGACCCTCCGCGGCAAGGGCCGGCTGTCCGAGGCCGACATCGACGCGACCGCGCGTGAGATCCGAGTCGCGCTGCTCGAGGCCGATGTCGCGCTGCCCGTCGTCAAGGACTTCATCGAGGCGGTGAAGGAACGGGCCCGCGCTGCAGAAGTCTCGGCCGCGCTCAATCCAGCCCAGCAGGTCATCAAGATCGTCAACGACGAGCTCGTCCGTATCCTCGGCGGTGAAACCCGTCGTCTCAGGTTCGCCAAGCAACCGCCGACCGTGATCATGCTGGCCGGCTTGCAGGGTTCCGGAAAGACAACGCTTGCCGGCAAGCTGGCCGTCTGGTTGCGGAACTCGGGACATCAGCCGCTGCTCGTGGCTGCCGACCTCCAGCGTCCCAATGCCGTCACCCAGCTCCAGGTGGTGGGCGAGCGAGCCGGTGTCACCGTCTGGGCGCCGCAACCGGGAAACGGCGTCGGCGACCCGGTGGCGGTGGCTCGGACCGGCGTCGAGCAGGCGAGACAGAAGCTGCACGACGTCGTCGTCGTCGACACGGCGGGCCGGCTCGGCGTCGATGCCGAGATGATGGCCCAGGCACGCGACATCCGTGACGCCGTCGAGCCGGACGAGACGCTGTTCGTGGTCGACGCGATGATCGGCCAGGATGCCGTCACGACGGCGCGCGCGTTCCTGGACGGGGTCGGCTTCGACGGCGTCGTGCTCACCAAGCTCGACGGCGACGCTCGGGGCGGTGCGGCGCTTTCCGTGGCGTCGGTGACCGGTCGCCCGGTGATGTTCGCGTCGGCGGGGGAGAAGCTCGAGGACTTCGACGTCTTTCACCCCGAGCGGATGGCGTCGCGCATCCTCGACCTGGGCGACATGCTGACGCTGATCGAGCAGGCCGAGAAGGTCTTCGACGCCACGCAGGCCGAGGATATGGCCCGCAAGCTGCAGAAGGGCACTGGGTTCAGCCTCGATGACTTCCTCGACCAGCTGCAGGCGATCCGCAAGATGGGCCCGATCAAGAACCTGATCGGGATGCTCCCCGGAGCCGGCCAGATGCGCGAGGCGCTGGACAACTTCGACGACCGCGAGATGGACCGGGTGCAGGCGATCATCCGCTCGATGACGCCGACGGAGCGTGCGAACCCGAAGATTATCAATGGCTCACGGCGCATCAGGATCGCCCGTGGTTCGGGGACCCAGGTCAGCGACGTCAATCAGCTCGTCGAGCGGTTCTTCGTCGCCCGGGACATGATGAGCCAGGCCAGCCGCGGCAAACTCGGCGGGCTTCCCGGCATGCCGAACATGCCCGGCATGCCGGGCGCGATCGGCAAGAAGAGCAAGGGCAAGCAGGGCAAGAAGGGCAAGGCACGCGGAGCCCGGTCGGGCAATCCCGCCAAGCGGGCCGCACAGCTCGCGGCTGCCGAAGACCGCCGTACAGGCGCTCCGAAGCCCGGCGAGGTGCCGGCCGCCTTCGGCGGAGGAGCCGACGATGTCGGCGAGTTCGAGTTGCCCGCCGACGTCGCCGAGTTCCTCAAGAACCGTTGATGCCCGCACAGACGCAGCCTGGGATCTGATCACGTAAGCCGCCCAGGACGTTGCCTCACCAGGCGTACAAACCTGGCGAGGCACTGCTTCGCCTGGTGAAGGATGTATTCGTGCGGCCCACTACGGTCGCCGACATGGACGACGCGCTGCACATCCGCGGAACGCTCCTGCCGGATCGGGAGCACCGCGACGTCTGGGTGCGCGACAGACGCGTCACCTTCGAATCGGTGCCCAGGGCCGAGACGGTGGGCCAGGGCTGGATCCTGCCGGGGCTGGTCGACCTGCACTGCCATGTCGGGCTCGACGCGCGGGGGGCCGTTCCGGCGGATGAGGCCGAGCGGCAGGCGCTGGCCGATCGCGATGCCGGCGTCCTGCTGATCCGCGACGCCGGCTCGGCCGCGGACACACGCTGGATCGACGACCGTGACGACCTGCCCCGGATCGTCCGGGCCGGCCGGCACATCGCCCGGACCAAGCGCTACATCCGCAACTACGGTTGGGAAATCGAGCCCGACGAGCTGGTCGCCTACGTCGAGGCAGAGGCACGACGCGGAGACGGCTGGGTGAAGCTCGTCGGCGACTGGATCGACCGGGACACCGGTGACCTCGGCCCGTGCTGGCCGCGTGCTGCCCTCGACGCCGCGATCGCACGCGCCCACGACCTCGATGCCCGGGTGACGGCGCACGTCTTCGGCGAGGACGCGCTGCCGGACCTCCTCGCTGCCGGCATCGACGGCATCGAGCACGGCACCGGCCTGTCCCCGGACCTGATCGCGATGATGGCCGAGCGTGGTGTCTCTCTGGTGCCTACCCTGGTCAACATCGCCAACTTCCCGACCTACGCCGACCAGGGCGAGGCAAGGTTCCCTGCCTACGCGGCCCGCATGCGGAACCTGCACCAGCGTCGCTACCGGACCGTGCACACCGCCTACGAGGCCGGGGTCCCCGTCTTCGCGGGAACCGATGCGGGTGGGGTCCTGCCGCACGGTCTGGTCGCGCGTGAGGTGCTGGAGCTGGTCGAAGCCGGGATCCCGGCCGCCGACGCGGTTGCGGCCGCCTCCTGGCGGGCGCGTTCGTACCTGCTCGGCGGCACCGGCGCCCTGGCCGAAGGAGCCTCGGCCGATCTTGCCGTCTATGTCGCGGATCCGACAGTGGAGCCACCGACACTGCTCGAACCGCTGCGGATCGTCCTGCGCGGGCGCGTCGTGCGTTGAACCGTGCCTCCTGCTCGCGACCCGGACACCGGTGGCATGATCGCAGGCGCAGAGGTGAGGCCCATGGGTGACATGTCCAGGCGTCGTTTTCTCACCCGGTCCGCCGCACTGGCGGGTGGCGCAACGCTTGCCTCGGTCACCGCCTGCACGGGCGACACCGACGATGCTGCCGATCCCAACGGCCGGGGCTCTCGCTCGACGGCCGGAGCATTCGATCCCGGCGACTGGGGCTCGGTACGGGATCAGTTCCCGCTGACCCGCGAGCTGAGCCATTTCGCCGCCTTCGCGCTCGCCGCTCATCCCGCACCCGTCGCCGCCGCGATCGACCGGCACCGCAAGGGCCTCGACCGGGACACTCACGGCTATCTGACCGAGCACGAGGTCGACAACGAGATCGCGGTCCGGGCGGCGGCAGCCGAGTACCTCGACGTGGCCGGCGGTGAGGTCGCGTTGACGGACAGCACGACCATGGGTCTCGGCCTGCTCTACGGAGGCCTTCGGCTGCGGGCCGACCAGGAGGTCGTGACCACGGAGCACGACTTCTACTCCACCCACGAAGCGCTGCGGCTGCGATCCGAGCGCACCGGAACGAAGGTCAGCCGAGTGCGACTGTACGACTCGGCTGCGGATGCCTCGGCCGACGAGATCGTCGGACGACTGCTCGCCGCGGTGACGACGAAGACCAGGGCGGTGGCCGTCACCTGGGTGCATTCTGGCACCGGGGTGAAGCTGCCGATCGCGGCCATCGCCGATGGGTTGCGCGACCTCAATGCCGGCCGCGACGCCGACGACCGCGCGCTGCTGTGCGTCGACGGCGTGCACGGGCTGGGCGTGGAGAACGTGACGGCTGCGGAGCTGGGCTGCGACTTCCTCGTCGCCGGCACCCACAAGTGGCTGTTCGGGCCCCGGGGCACCGGCATCGTCTGGGGATCCGCGCAGGCGTGGCAGGCCGTCGACGTCGCCATCCCGCCCTTCGAACCCGTCAGCTACGTCGCGTGGGTGGAGGGCAGGGCGCCCACCGGGCAGGAACCCGGATTCACGGGAACCCCGGGTGGTTACCACAGCTTCGAACACCGCTGGGCGCTCGCCGAGGCGTTCCGGTTCCATCTCGACATCGGCAAGGCGGCCATCGCCGAGCGGACCCATGAGCAGGCGACCGGGCTCAAAGAGGGGCTCACCGAGCTCGGAGTCACGGTCGTCACGCCGATGTCACCCGAGCTCTCGGCGGGCATCGTTTGTGTGCGCGTGGGGGCGCCCGAGGAGACCCTGGGTCGGCTCTCCGGCGCGGGCATATCGGCAGGTATGACGCCGTATGCCGAGCCTTACGTCCGGTTCGGGCCCAGCATCGTGACCTCTCCCCGCGAGGTCGACGGTCTCCTCGAAGCGATCAGCGACGGAGCAGTTGGGTATCTGCGTCCGAGGTCTGGCACAATAGCCAGCTGAACCGGCGACCGTGCGGACCCTCTCACCCGCGGCCGTCGTGTCCACCCGAGACGTCGGCGCCGGTGCCCCACTCCGCGACGGCAGCTCACCCGTCATCAATTACACAGGAGACTCCACGCCCGTGGCTGTCAAGATCAAGCTCAAGCGGATGGGCAAGATCCGCAACCCTCAGTACCGCATCATCGTCGCCGACGCGCGCACCAAGCGTGATGGGCGGGCGATCGAGCAGATTGGCAAGTACCACCCCAAGGAGGAGCCGAGCCTGATCCAGCTCGACTCCGAGCGGGCCCAGTACTGGCTGGGTGTCGGCGCGCAGCCGACCGAGCCGGTACTCGCGCTGCTCAAGGTCACCGGCGACTGGCAGAAGCACAAGGGTCTGCCGGGCGTCGAGGGCACGCTGAAGCTCAAGGAGCCCAGGTCCGAGAAGCGAATGCGCTTCGACGCGGCACTCGCCGATGCCCATGGCGACGCCAAGACCGAGGCGACGACGCCGAGAAAGCGGGCCAAGAAGGCCGCCGAGAAGCCGGCGAAGGCGGCGGATGCAGCCGAGCAGGCCGAGAAGCCGGCCAAGGCGTCGGCCAGGACCGCCGAGAAGGCGACCAAGACCGCCGAGAAGACAACGAAGACTGCCGAAAAGGCTAGTGCCAAGACCGCCGACGCGGCGTCGGCGGAGACCGATGACAAGCCGGTCGAGGCCTCGAAACCGGCGAAGAAGGCCCCCAAGGCGAAGGTCGAGGCCGAGCCGGCTGTCGACGCCACGGAGGTCGCCGAAAACAGCACCGAGGGGTGAGGCCATGCTGGCCGAGGCGCTCGAGCATCTGGTCCGGGGGATCGTCGAACACCCTGACGACGTAAGCGTGCGTACGCAGGAGCAGCGGCGCGGCCGCCTGCTCGAGGTGCGCGTCCATCCCGACGACCTCGGCAAGGTCATCGGGCGCGGTGGCCGTACGGCGACCGCGTTTCGCACCGTCGTCGGCGCTCTCGCCGGCGGCGGCGTCCGGATCGACTTCGTCGACGTCGACGAGCCCTAGTCAGTTCGACGTCGATCATGCAACTCCGGTCGGAGGTGCGGGGTGCTGGTTACCGTCGGTCGGATCGGCCGAGCCCACGGCATCCGGGGTGAGGTCAGCGTCGACGTACGCACCGACTCGCCCGAGATCCGCTTCGCCGAGGGTGCCCGGTTGTCGACCGAACCGGCCGGTGCCGGCCCGCTGACCGTCGCCAGCAGCCGATGGCACAGCGGCCGGTTGCTCGTCCTGTTCGACGGTGTCGGTGAGCGCGACGCCGCCGAGGGCCTACGTGGCGTCCGACTGCTGTCGGAGGTCGGGGACGACGAGCAGCCAGTCGACCCGGACGAGTACTTCGACCATCGGCTGGTCGGTCTCCAGGTCGTGACGACCGACGGTGCTGTCGTCGGTGCGGTGACCGAGGTTCTGCACCTTCCCGGCCAGGACCTGTTGGCCGTGCACCGCGAGGGAGACGCCGAGATACTGGTGCCCTTCGTGGCACAGATCGTCCCCGAGATCGACCTGGCCGGGCGCCGGATCGTCATCGACCCGCCCGTGGGTCTGATCGACGACGCCGAGGCCGACGAGGCGTCGCCGTGAGGGTCGACGTCGTCACGATCTTCCCCGCCTATTTCGGTACGCTCGACCTCTCCCTGGTGGGCAGGGCCCGCGAGACAGGTGTGCTCGACCTTCGCGTGCACGACCTGCGCGAGTGGGCCACGGATCGGCATCGCACCGTGGACGACACGCCCTACGGCGGCGGCGCCGGAATGGTAATGCGGCCGGACGTGTGGGGGTCCGCCCTCGACGCCGTCGCGCCGTCGGGCGCATCTCCGAGTCCCCGGCTCGTCGTGCCGACTCCGTCCGGACGACCATTCGATCAGGCGCTCGCCAACGGCCTGGCGGCCGAGCCGTGGCTCGTCTTCGCCTGCGGACGGTACGAGGGAATCGACGCCCGCGTGGTCGATGATGCGGCCGCCAGGATGCGAGTGGACGAGGTCTCGCTCGGAGACTACGTGCTGAATGGGGGAGAGGCGGCCGTCCTGGTCGTCTTGGAAGCCGTCGCCCGCCTCCTGCCGGGCGTGGTCGGCAACCCCCAGTCGCTCCTCGAGGAGTCCTACGGCGCGGACGGACTGCTCGAGTACCCCGTCTATACGAAGCCGCCGTCGTGGCGTGGGCATGACGTGCCGGACGTCCTGCTGTCCGGGCACCACGGCAAGATCGCCCGCTGGCGGCGCGACCAGGCGCTCCGGCGCACGGCCGAACTCCGGCCCGACCTACTCGACCGGCTCGATCCGGCCGCACTCGACGAGCACGACCTTGCCGTGCTGGCCGAGTTCGGCTGGCATTCGGCGACGCCGTAGACCGCGGTTCAGTGGTCAGCCGGCGACGGGTCCAGCAGGCCCCGGCGATGGGCGACCGTGACGGCCTCGGTGCGGCCGGAGGCTCCCAGCTTGGCCAGGATGTTCGAGACGTGGACGCTGGCCGTCTTCTCCGCGATGAACAGCTTCTGACCGATCTGGCGGTTGGTGAGGCCCTCGGAGAGCAGGGCGAGAACCTCACGCTCGCGGGCGGTGAGCCCACCGCCGGCGGGGGAGACACCGGCGGCGATGCCGGCGTCGAGGCGCCCGCGACGTACCAGCGTCTCGACGGCTTCCTGGAGCGGACGCGCGCCGAGCTCCACGGCATCGGCGTGGGCGGCCGCAGCTTCGCGGGCTGCGGCGTCGCGCTGGTCGGATGCCAGCAGCGCCTCGGCCAGCCGCCAGTGCGACCGCGCCTGCTCGTAGCGGTGGCCGTAGCCGAACTCATCGAGACAACGCCTCCAGAGCTCGACGTCTGGACGCCCTTCCAGTCGACTGTGATCGGCCTCCCCTCGCAGCAGCCAGGCCCGACCTTCGGGTCCGAGCGTGCCACCACGCGGGCTGCCGTCGCGGGCGTTCGTCCGGGCGTGGTCGAGGAAGCGTTGGCCGGCGTCGCGCGCGAAACTGAGCTCGGCGTCGTCGTGGACCAGTCGGGCATGTTCGGCGAGATCCGCGGCGGCGGCGAGCCCGACAGCGGACAGCCAGATCGCACCCAGGAAGTGTGGCCAGAGGTCCTCGACGAAACGCAGCGCACGTTGCACGAGCTCGACGGCGCCGCGCGGATCGTCCTTCCACCGCAGCAGCTCGGCGCCGCACCCCCCGGCGATCATGGCGATGGTCGGATCGAGGTGCCATGCGGTCTCGAGCTGCCGGACCGCTGCGGCGGCGGCGGGCTCGCCCCGGGCGACCTGGACGTGCAGCCGGACCGTCGCGAGCCGGGCCATCATCAGGTCCGGCGGACGCGGCCCGGCCAGGCGCGCTGCGGCGATGCTGCCGTCCCAGTCACCGGTCACGAAGCGCGCGACGACCTGCAGGACTCGGAGCTCCAGGCCGTAGGGGCTCCAGGCCAGGCCCAACGCGATGCTCCGCTCGACCGCCGCGTCGAGCAGCCGCATCGCGGTGCGGAGGTCACCCGCGTCATAGCGCTCGGCTGCCAGGTTGTACGAGACCCGCATCTCCGTGGGCAGGTCGCCGGCCTCTTGGGCGAGGTCGCGGGCCCGGCTGAGAAGCTCCGGGGCATTGCCGGTCTCACCGGCGCGGTTGTCCAGCGCGGCCAGCGTGACCAGGGCGTCCGCTTCGGCGCCGGCGCTCCCGACGTCAACGGCCTCCGCCCGGGCGCGTGCGGCGTAGTCGTGGGCCTCGTCGTAACGGTTGATGCTCATCAGTGCCCGGGCGGCGGTCGCGGCAGCCCAGGCCGACGGCGTGGTCGGCTTGTCGCCCGCCTCGGCCGCGAGCCGTAGCGCGTCCATTGCGGCGACGAGAGCCTGCTCGGGTCGGTCGTCGCCGAGCAGATGCAGCGCCCGCTTGTTGTGGACGGCGGCCGCCCGAAGCGGATCCGCGTCGGGAGCGAGCCGGGCCGCGGCGGCATCGGCCAACGCGACGGCTCGGGCATTCTGACCGGCCCGGCTCGCCATGGCGGCGGCCTTGAGCCCGAGCCGGACGATGTCGGTTCCGGTGCGCTCTTCGGCGTCGTCAGCCACGTCCCAGAGCTGGAGAGCCTGCTCCAGGTGTTGCCAGGACTCGGCGGGTGCGTGCAGATGTTCGGCCTCGGAAGCCGCACGCACCGACGCCTCGAGCGCGCCGGGAACGTCGTGGCTCTCGATCCGGTGGTGCGCCAGTTCCGCGGCCGAGCCGAGCGGAGCCCGCCCGTCGGCCGACTCGTCGATGAGCTGCGCGTAACGCGAGTGGAGGCGCACGCGCTCGCCCGGCAGCAGGTCGCCGTAGACGGCCTCGGCCAGCAACGCATGCCGGAACGCGTAGCGGTCGCGGCCCTCGGGCACCAGGAGCTGGTGGGTCACCGCTTCGCGGAGCGCCGGCTCTATCTCGGCACTGGACAGCTCCGCGACGCGCGCGAGCAGCTCGTGGTCGACCCGCCGTCCCGCGACCGAAGCGACCCGAACCACCTGCTGGGCTGCCGGCGACAACTGCTCCAGGCGACCCAGAAGGACGTCGGCCAACGCGGCGGGCAGTTGGTTGCCGTCGAGCTGGTCCGAGGCATGTAGAAGCTCCTGGGCGTAGTAGGCATTGCCCTCGGACCGGTCGAGGATGCGCCGCACGGTCACGTCGTTGACGGGCGATCCGCGCAACGCGGACAGGTAGCGGCCCATCTCCTCGACATCGAAGGGCAGCAGGTCGAGCCGCTCTACGACGGGCAGCCGGGCCAATTGGGCCAACAGCGGCCGCAACGGATGACGGCGGTGCAGGTCGTCGGAGCGGTAGCTGCCCACGAACAGCAGCCGTTCCTCGCGCATGCGTCCGATCACGAAGGCGATGAGCTCGCGCGTGGACTGGTCGGCCCAGTGCAGGTCCTCGACCACGAGCAGCACCGGGCCTCCGGAGTCGCCCGCCCTGGTGAGCATTCCGGCGACGGCATCGAAGAGCTGCAACTGGCTGACCTCGCCGCCCGGTGTGGGCCCGGGGCGGAACTCCACTCCCCGCCACTCACCGTCGAGCATGCGAGCTGCGGGCTCGCTGTCGACGATCAGCGGACGCAACGCCTCGGTGAAGGGGAGGTAGGGCAGGCCGACGCCGCCCACGTCGAGGCAGTGACCCACCAGGACGGTTGCCCCGTCCGCGGCAGCGCGCCCAACGAGCTCGGTGAGCAGGCGGGTCTTGCCCACGCCTGCGTCACCCGACACGAGAACCGCCCCCGGCTGGCCTTGCGCGGCATGCGCCAGTGCGCTCGTAAGCGCGCTGACCTCACGTACGCGCCCGACGAGCGGGGTCTCGAAGCCCGCGCGTGCCACGGCGCCCATCGTGTCACGCGGAGGTGACAACAAGGGCGCCGTGGCCGATGGCGTCAGGTCGACGTCCGCGGCGCTCACGCGTGGCGAGCGGTGAACGTCGGCTGGGTCTGCCGGTGGCTTCTGCGGTGTCGAGCCTTTCGCGTGCTGAGGCGTCCGCCAGACCGGCGGAAGTCCTCCGCGACGCGTTCGCGGCGGTAGTTGAGCTCGGCTTCGATGCCGGGTCCGACAATCGTCGTGGTCATGGTCCTCGTCTCCTCTGTTGTGATGACTCAAGGTTCGTTCTGAGGAGGACGTGGCGGCATCGGTCGACCGCGCACGATCTCGGGTCGGGCACCCCTTAGTCCCGGCTGACCCGCGTCTAAGGCCTTAGGCGGATTCGTCCGAATGCCCAGCCTGTGGCACACTGGACCGCTGCCCGGCCTGCATCTCGTGCCCTGCCACGGGGGAGTGCCGACGCAGAGTCGCCGGGCACCTGTCGAACCCGTTCCGCCGATGACCCGTGGCGCCGGCG
>DAIUDS010000026.1:0-18475 GCA_036845485.1 Jiangellaceae bacterium | reverse complement strand
ACGTTGAAGCGGAACTCGACCACGTCGCCGTCGGCCATGACGTAGTCCTTGCCCTCGACCCGGACCAGGCCTCGGCCCCGGGCCTCGGCCAGGGAGCCGGCGGCGACCAGGTCGTCGTACGAGACGACCTCGGCCTTGATGAAGCCGCGCTGGAAATCGGTATGGATGACGCCGGCGGCTTCGGGGGCGGTGGCACCCTTGCGGATCGTCCAGGCCCTTGCCTCCTTGGGGCCGGCCGTCAGGAATGTCTGCAGGCCCAGCGTGTCGAACCCGACCCTCGCGAGCATGTCGAGGCCGGACTCCTCCTGGCCCATCGAATGCAGGAGCTCGAGGGCCTCCGCGTCGTCGAGTTCGACGAGCTCGGCCTCGATCTTCGCGTCGAGGAAGATTGCCTCGGCCGGCGCGATCAGGGCGCGCATCTCGTCCTTCAGGGTGTCGTCGCCGAGCTCCTCGTCATCCATGTTGAACACATAGAGGAAGGGCTTTGCGGTCAGCAGGTGGAGCTCGCGCAGCGGCTCGCGGTCGAGTCCGGCGCCGAAGACGGTCCGGCCCCCGTCGAGCACCGCTCGCGCCTCCTCGACGGCGGCGACGACCGCGGACGTGCCCTTCTTCAGCCGCGCTTCCTTCTGCAGCCGCGGGAGGACGCGGTCGATCGTCTGCAGGTCGGCCAGGATGAGCTCGGTGTTGATCGTCTCGATGTCGCCCTTCGGGGCGATGCGGCCGTCGATGTGGACGACGTCCGGGTCGGTGAACACGCGGATCACCTGGCAGATCGCGTCGGCCTCCCGGATGTTGGCGAGGAACTTGTTGCCGAGGCCCTGTCCCTCGGATGCACCCTTCACGATGCCGGCGATGTCGACGAAGCTCACCGCCGCCGGCATCTGGCGCGCCGAGCCGGAGATCTCGGCCAACGTCGCCAACCGAGGGTCGGGAACGCCGACGACGCCGACGTTGGGTTCGATCGTCGCGAACGGGTAATTGGCCGCGACGACGTCGTTCTTCGTCAGCGCGTTGAACAGCGTCGACTTGCCGACGTTGGGCAGCCCGACGATGCCGATGGTGAGCGAGGACATGGTCCGACGAGTGTAGGAGACCAACGCGGCCGGGCCGGTCAGGCGAGCGGCAACGGCGGTTGCCACCACGGTGGGGCAGACTGCAGCTCGATCCGGTCCACCCATTTCACCCACCAGAAGCCTCGCCGGCCCGGCGCCACGAGTCGCAATGGGAAGCCGTGCCCCCTGCGCAGCGGCTCTCCGCCTACGCGGGTCGCGAGCAGCAGCCGGTCTATCTCCTCGACCGGCAAGCGGATCGGATAGCCGGTCACGGAGTGGACGAAGAGGCTTTGCGCGTCGCCCACGTCGCGAATAAGCGCCGAGATCGGGGCACCGGTCCATTCCTGTTCTGCGTACCAGCCGGACGTGCAGTCCAGGACAGCGCGCGCCGTCGTGTCGTGCTCCGACAGCTCCGCCAGCGTCAGCTCGGAGCTACCTGCGGCGTCGACGACGGTCAGCAGCCAGCTGTCCGGATCGACGGTGGGTGTCGAGTCGTTGAGCCAGATGTATCGGGGCATCGACGCCGGGTCGAACGAGCCGACCTCGTAGGAGCCGGTGAACCGGCGGTTGACACCGGGCAGCCCGGTCACTCGGACCAACGAGTCAGTGGCGACATAGAGTCCCGCGGCTGCCACCGTCAACGCTCCGGTCCGGAGCAGCACGCGCCGCGACAGGTCGGCCCGGCGCGGGCGGGACTGACGTGCCAGCACGTGCCAGAGGGCCAAGGGAATGAGGGCCAGGGCGGCGGCGACGTGGACCCACATGCCCCGGACACCGCCGATCGACCGGACGAGTCCCGTGGCGTATCCGAGGCCGGTGAGCAGCGTCGTCATGGCCACAGCCGCGAGGAGGAGGGAGGCCCACCGGCTGCGGCGTGCCCGGCGCAGCCCGCGGCGGACGACCCTGCCCTTCCACGGGATCAGCAAGACGACCACCATCGCGGCCACACCGTGCCCGACGACGATCCATCGGCCGCGCTCCGACCCGTTGGCGACTGCGCCCAGGCCGGTGGCCAGAGAGAGCAGCAATGCGAGCAGAAGTGTCAGGTTCGTGATGCGACTGGAGGGTGCCCGCAAGATCGACGTAAGCGGGGTGTGCGGACCACGACCGTGCGACATCGAAGCGCCTCTCACTGGAGGACGCACCTCTATTACACGTGTTATAGAGTACGTTATGGCTCGTGGCAAGGTCCGTGGCCGATCCGTTGCCCGACGTCGACATCCGCGAGCGGATCGTCGCCGCCGGGCTGATGGCGCTCAGTGATGACAGCGCCGCCGAGCTGACGGTCCGGCGGGTGGCCAAGCTGGCCGGCTCGTCAACCATGTGCATCTACACCAGGTTCGGCGGCCGGACCGGGATGGTCGAGGCGGTGTACCGCAAGGGATTCGAGCTGCTCCGAGACGAGTTGACCGCTGCGACCGCGCAGGCGGCCGCTCAGGACCCGACCGAGCGCATCGTCGCGATGACCACCGCATACCGCCGCTTCGCGCTGGATCGCCCTGCGCTCTACGCCCTCATGTTCGAGCGAGCACTGCCTGACTTCGACCCGTCTCCGGCGTTGCGTGCCGAGGCGCTCGGCATGACGCTCACGCTGCTCACCGATCAGGTCGCCCTGGCCCAGAAGCGCGGCCTGGTGGCCGGCAACGACCCGGCCCGGCCGTCGTATCTGCTGTGGGCGACCATGCACGGCGTGACCAGCATCGAGCTCACCCACGTCCGGGGCGGGCCGCTGGGCGGATGGGTGGTCGACTCGCCCGAAGGCGGCGAGCGAGTGCTGGTCGAGGGCGTGCAGGCGCTTCTCGCCGGCCTGGGCTGACCCGGTCACCCCGCCGCGCCTCCACGATCCTGTCGGTGGCAGCGGTCACAGTGGGGCCATGAGCGGAGCCGACCTGCTTCTCGTGGCCCTCGCGGGCCTCCTGGGCGTGGCCCTCGGGGCTATGGCCGGGCGAGCACGCTCGGCCGGTGCCGTGGCCGAACGTGACGCCGCCCGGGCCGACCGCGACGCCGTGCGCACCGAGCGGGACGCCGCGGCGCGCGACCGCGCCACCGTCGAGACCCGCCTGCACGAGTCGGAGTCCGAGCGGGTACGTCTGACGTCCGAACTGGCGCACGCCCGGTCGGCCGCCGAGGACAAGCTGACCATGCTGCGCGAGGAGCAAGAGCGCCTGGTCCACGAGTTCGAGCGGTTGTCCGCGCAGGCGTTGCGCCGCAACAACGAGCAGTTCCTCCAACTCGCCGGCGAGCGGCTCAAGGGCGAAGAGCAGCGGGCGGTCGCGGAGCTCGAGCAGCGGCGGCAGGCCGTCGACCAGCTGGTGAAGCCGCTGGCCGAGCAGCTCGGCAAGGTAGAGGCACAGCTCACCGCCGTCGAGCGGAACCGCACCGAGGCCTACGCGGAGCTGCGCGAGCAGGTACGCGGAATGAGCAAGACGTCCGAGCAGCTCAGGGTGGAGACCAGCCAACTGGTGGCGGCGCTGCGCGCGCCGCAGGTCCGCGGCCGTTGGGGAGAGATACAGCTGCGGCGGGTCGTCGAGTCGGCGGGGATGGTCGAGCACTGCGACTTCGACGAGCAGCCGAGCATACGCACCGACGACGGGCTTTTGCGCCCCGACCTCGTGGTCCGGATGGCGGGTGGCAAGAACGTGGTCGTGGACGCGAAGGTCCCCTTCGCCGGCTGGCTCGAGGCGATGGAGGCCCGCGAGGATCACCAGCGCGCGGCACGGCTCAAGGCCCATGTACGCCATGTCAAGGACCACCTCGACGAGCTCGCCGCGAAGAGGTACTGGGAACACCTCGATCCGACCCCGGAGTTCGTCGTCATGTTCGTCCCGGCGGAGGTCTTCCTCAATGCCGCGCTGGAACAGGAGCCTGCGCTTCTGGAGTACGCCTTCGAGCGCAACGTCGTGATCGCCACGCCGCAGACGCTGGTGGCGCTGCTCCGAACGGTGGCGTACACCTGGCGGCAGGAGTCGCTCGCCCGCAACGCACAGGACGTGCTACGCCTCGGCCGCGATCTGCACGGCCGGCTGGCGACGCTAGGTGGCCACGTCGGCAAGCTCGGCGGTGCACTCAACGCCGCCGTGCGCCAGTACAACTCCACGGTGAGCTCCCTGGAGAGCCGGGTGCTGGTGAGCGCCCGGCGCTTCGCCGACCTCAAGGTGGCCGACGACGACCTGGCCACCCCTGCCCAGGTCGAGATCGTCGCCCGGCAGGTGCAGGCGCCCGAACTGGTCGCGTCGGCAACCGAGGCATTGATCGCTCTCGACGACATCGAGACCGATCCGCGCTACGGGCTGGAACCCCCGCCGGCGGCCCGGACACCACGCAGCGGCACCGGCGGCTGAGCGCGGCGGCGAGCAGGCGTCGTCGTGAACGGCGCCTCCGTACCTATCCTGCACGAATGCCGAACGAGCCGGCCCGACGTGACGAGCAGCGCGCGAGCGACGCCGATCGCGAGGTCGTCGCCGAGGATCTGCGCGACGCGTTCAGTGAGGGCCGGCTCGACGTCGACGAGTACCAGCGACGCCTCGACGCGGTCTGGGCCTCGGCCACGTATGGCGAGCTCGACCGGCTGACGGCCGACCTACCCAATCCGGTCCAGCGAGAGCGCAGGCTCGCCGAGCAGCGCAAGAAGCAGCGTCGGGCCCAGGAGTACATCGGTGCGTGGAAGACCTGGCTGGGCGCCGCCATCATCATGATCGCCATCTGGGTCGTCGGCAACGTCTCCAGCGCAGAGTGGGACGGCTTCTGGCCGGCCTGGCCGCTGGGTATCTGGGCCGCCGTCCTGCTCGGATCAGCACTCGGGCCCGGTGAGGACAAGAAGTGACGTCAGTGCGCTCAGTCGGCGGTGGTGAGGTCGCGGCGTAACTCGCGTGGGAGCGAGAAGATCAGAGACTCCTCGGTGGTCCGGTGCTCTTCGACGGTCGGATAGCCATGCTCGGCGAGCCAGGCGATGACCCCCTGGACCAACTCCTCCGGCACGGACGCACCACTGGTCAGGCCGACGGTATGCACACCGGACAGCCAGGTCTCGTCGATCTCGTCGGCGTTGTCCACGCGGTACGCAGTGTCGGCGCCGGCCTCGAGCGCCACCTCGACGAGCCGGACGGAGTTCGACGAGTTCGCCGACCCCACGACCAGCACCAGCTCCGACTCGGCGGCGATCTCCTTGACCGCAACCTGCCGGTTCTGCGTCGCGTAACAGATGTCGTCGCTGGGCGGGCTGACCAGATCCGGAAATCGCTCGCGCAGCTTGGTAACGGTTTCGTACGCCTCATCCACCGACAGCGTCGTCTGGGAGAGCCAGACGACTCGCGACGGGTCGCGGACCGTGACCGTGTCGACGTCGGCCGGGCTCTGCACCAGCTGGATGTGCTCCGGCGCCTCGCCTGAGGTCCCCTCGACCTCCTCGTGCCCCTGGTGGCCGATCAGGACGATGTCGAGGTCGTCCTTGGCGAACCGCCTGGCCTCGTTGTGGACCTTCGTGACCAGCGGACAGGTCGCATCGATCGTGCGCAGCCCGCGCGCCGACGCCTCGGCGTGCACCATGGGCGAGACGCCGTGGGCGGAGAAGACCACCAGGGCACCCTCGGGTACCTCGTCGAGCTCGTCGACGAAGACCGCTCCACGCTCCTCGAGCGACTCGACGACGTGCTTGTTGTGCACGATCTGCTTGCGGACGTAGACCGGAGGGCCGTACAGGCCCAGCGCCTTCTCGACGGTCACGATCGCCCGGTCGACGCCGGCGCAGTACCCGCGTGGGGCGGCGAGCAAGACCCGACGCTCGGCAACGCTCATGCCGTCCATCGTATGTGGCGCCGGTACGGTGCCGGAGTGACCCTGGAGACGTCGCCGGAGAAGCCGGCCCCGGTCCGAGTGGTGTCCCAGGCGATCGGCGGCTGGATCGCCCGCCTCGGCGCCGTCTGGGTGGAGGGCCAGGTCGCCCAGCTCACGCGACGGTCCGGCACCCAGACCGCGTTCATGACCCTGCGTGACCCTGCGGCCGATCTGTCCCTACAGGTCACCTGTCCAGGACGGGTGCTCGATGCGGTCGAGCCGCCGTTGACCGAGGGCGCTCGGGTGGTCGTACACGCGAAGCCGTCGTGGTACTTCACCCGCGGCACCCTGTCGCTCGCCGCCGACGACATCCGCCAGATCGGCCTCGGAGAGCTGCAGGCCAGGATCGAGCGGTTGCGTCGCATGCTCGATGCCGAGGGCTTGTTCGCACCCGAGCGCAAGCGCCGGCTGCCGTTCCTGCCCCGGGTGATCGGCCTGATCTGCGGGCGGGGCTCGGCCGCCGAGCAGGACGTGCTCGAGAACGCCCGCCGACGCTGGCCGGCGGTCCGCTTCCGGGTCGAGGAGGTCGCCGTCCAGGGCACGTCGGCCGTGATCCAGGTCGTCGACGCCATGCGGGCTCTCGACCGCGACGCCCAGGTCGACGTGATCGTCCTGGCCCGCGGCGGCGGCTCGGTCGAGGACCTGCTGCCCTTCTCCGACGAGACGCTGGTGCGGGCGGTCGCCTCGACCAGGACGCCGGTCGTCAGCGCGATCGGCCACGAGACCGACACCCCCCTGGTCGATCTTGTCGCCGACGTGCGGGCATCGACGCCGACCGACGCGGCGAAGCGAGTCGTCCCCGACGTCGCGGAGGAGACCGAGCGTGTGCGGCGGGCCCGCGAACGGATCCGCACCTCCGTCCTGCATCGGCTCGACCGCGACCGGGCGGCGCTGCGGGCGCTGCGGTCCCGCCCGGTGCTGGCCGATCCCGCTCATGACCTACGGACCCGTGCCTTCGAGGTCCACGACCTGCGCGAACGGACCCGGCGGTGCCTGCGGCACGCGATCGAACGCGGCCGCGGCGACGTCGAGCACATCCGGGCCAGGGTGCGGTCGCTCTCCCCCGCTGCGACGCTCGAGCGAGGCTATTCAGTGCTGCAGCGACGCGACGGTGCCGTGGTCCGAAGCGCCGCGGAGGTGACGCCTGGCGAGCGCCTCCTGGCGCGCCTTGCCGAGGGTGAGCTGAGGGTCACCGTCGACGGCGGCCCCGACAGCGGCCGCGACTAGGGTGACGGCCATGGCAGTGGATCCCGCCGATGCGGCGGCTCCGGAGCAGCCGCAACCCACCTACGAGCAGGCGCGCGACGAACTCGTCGCCATCGTTGGACGGCTCGAGGCCGGAGGGACGACGCTGGAGGAGTCGCTGGCCCTCTGGCAGCGTGGCGAAGATCTCGCGGCGCTCTGCGAGCGCTACCTCGATCAGGCGCGGGTCCGACTGGACGCTGCCGCGACACAGGAGACGCCGTCGTCGTAACCCCGGCCCGGCGGTTCGACCGATGGACCACCGCGATCACGGCTCGAGACTGGCGGCGAAGTCGCGCAGGTCATCGTACGGCTCGGTGCCCAGAACGACGGTCACCACACCGCCCTCGACCAGGACGAGCGCTCTATCAGGCCTGTCGCCGGACTCTATCCACTGCTGCCACGTGGCCCCGTCGATCTGGGAGGCGCCGTCCTGGGTGAAGCCGTCTAGCCGGTCGTCCAGGAACGACTCCACCTCGCCGTCGGACTGCTCGAGGCCGACGAAACCGTCGTCGTCGGTGACGAACCCCAGCCGCCACCTGTTGCCCGACGTCCTTGCCGAGTGCTCGACGCTGGTCGCGGTCCATCCGGAAGGCACCGGCGTCGGGGCGAGGACGGGGTACGGGTACTCGGCGCGAAGATGGTCGACGATCCCCCTGTAGTCCACCGGGCCCGGTGGCAGCTCATCCGGTCGCATGGTCGTGAACGCGATGACCACGGCCGCGATGATCCCGAGCAGGGCGACCAGACTCCGGACGGCGTCGCCCACTGTCTCGCTGCCCCGCGGTTTCTCTGCCACACAGTCATCGTCTCAAGCCGGGTAGACGGCCACCTCGGTGGCCTTGACCGCCGACCACACCTCGGACCCGGGCGCCAGCGCAAGCTCGGCAACGGCGAGCGGCGTGACGTCCGCGAGCAATGGCACCGGGCCGTCGACCGTGATCCGCACCAGGTCGCCATGCTGCTCGACGTCGGCCACCCGACCGGGCCATGTGTTGCGCGCGGAGCCATGGGGGCGGTGCAGGCTAAGGGTCACCGCCGAAGGGGGGAAGGCGACGTGCACCGGACCCGCCGCCTCGTGTGCCAGAGCCACGGCCGCGTCGGCCCCGACCGTCGCGACCTGGCCGTGGGCTTCGCCCCGCAACAGGTTGAGCCCGACCAGCCGAGCCACGTAGTCGGTGCGCGGATGCCTGGCCAGCTCGCCGGGAGGCCCTTCCTGGACGATCGTTCCGTGCTCGAGCACGACGATCCTGTCGCCCAGCACCAGTGCCTCCAACGGGTCGTGCGTGACGACGACCGTGCAGCCGTCGAACGCCTTGAGGTGCCGGCGCAGGTCGGCACGAACGACCGGCCGCGTGCCGGCGTCGAGGGCGGCCAACGGCTCGTCGAGGAGAAGCAGCCGCGGTCGGACGACAAGCGCCCGGGCCAGCGCGATCCGCTGGGCCTGACCGCCGGAGAGCTCACGGGGCCGGCGGCGTGACAAGGCGTCGGCACCCATCCGGTCCAGCCACGCCATCGCCTCTACGTGCGCTGCCTCACGTGGGGTCCCGCGGGCCCGCAAGCCGAAGGCGACGTTCTCCAGGGCGCTCATGTGCGGGAAGAGCAGGTAGTCCTGGACGACCATGCCGACCTGGCGGCGTTGCGGCGGCAGATGGACGCCCCGCTCGGTGTCGACCAGCACGACGTCGTCGAGCACGATCCGCCCCTCATCCGGACGGAGCAGGCCGGCGAGCGCCGCCAGCACGGTCGACTTGCCCGCACCGTTCGGTCCGAGCAGCGCCACGACCTGGCCGGCGTCCACGCCGAGTGTGACACCCAGCCGAAAGGATTCGCGGCGTACGACGATCCGCGCGCGAAGGCTCACCGGCCGCTCACCCACCGCTTTCGCAACGTGACCAGGATCGCTATGGAGACGGCCACCATCACCAGGCTGAGCCCGATCGCCGTCTCCGCGTCGCCGCGGTTGATCGCGCCATAGGCGGCCAGGGGCAGCGTCTGTGTCGTCCCGGGAAAGCTTCCGGCGAACGTGATCGTTGCGCCGAACTCGCCAAGCGCCCGTGCCCAGCACAGGACCGCACCAGCCAGCACACCCGGAGCGACGCTGGGCAAGGTCACGCGGCGGAAGGTCGTCCAGCCCGACGCTCCAAGCGTCGCAGCCACGTCCTCGAAGCGGCGGTCGGTCGTGCGCAGGGCGCCCTCGACCGCGACGACGAGGAACGGCATCGCCACGAACGACTGGGCGACGACGACGCCCGCCGTTGTGAACGGAAGGGAGAGGCCGAACGTCTCGTACAACCACTCGCCGACCAACCCGGTACGGCCGAACGCCACGAGCAGCGCCACACCCCCGATGACCGGAGGCAGGACCAGCGGGACGGTGATGAGGCCACGCAGGATCGCCCGACCGGGCAGTGTCGTCCGGGCCAGCAACCAGGCCAGCGGCACGCCACAGGCCACGCACAGCACCGTCGTCACCGTGGATGTCGCCAAAGACAGCCGCAGTGAGGTCAGCACGTCCTCGGAGCCCAGGATGTCGGGAAGGCGCGTCCACGGGGCCCGGGCCGCAAGCCCGGCCAGCGGAAGCAGCATCAGCGCCAGCCCCACCAACGAGGGGACCAGGAGGCCGACCGGCACCCGGGCATCGGCCGGACGGGCGGCCGTGGCGGGGCTCATGGGCCGAGGAAACCCGCCTCGGCGAGGATGCCCTGGCCGAGGTCGCCGATGATCGCCTCCACGACGAGCCTTGCTGCCTCCGGGTTCGGGCCACCGCGCACGAGGGCGACCGGATAGTCGTTCACCACCTCAGCCGCCTGCGGTACCTCGATCGTCTCGACGGCGTCGCCTTCCGTGACGGCGTCGGTCACGTAGACCACGGCGGCATCCACCTCACCGAGCGAGACCAGCGCGGTCGCCTCCTTGACATCGGTCGCCAGCGTGTCCGGCTCGGCCTGGATGCCGCCGGTTTCCAGCAGCCGCTCGGTCGCGGCCCCACAGGGCACCTGCGGTTCACACAGAGCGACCCGAAGCTCCTCTCGACCGAGATCGTCGAGCCCGTGCACGTCGCCCGGATTGCCCGCCGGCACGACGAGTGTCAGCGTGTTCCGCGCGAACACGACGGGCTCGCCCTCCACCACTCCGCCCTCGACTGCGGCGGCCATGGTCCGGGTGTCGGCAGTGGCCAGCAGGTCGGCCGGTGCACCCGCGATGACCTGCTCCACGAGGCCGGAGCTCGGTCCGAACGAGAACACCACGTCGAGGCCGGGGTACGCCTCTTCCAGCCGATCGCCGAGTTGTTCGAACGACCCGGTGAGCGACGCCGCCGCCAGGACGGTCACGGTGCCGCGTACCTCGACCGTGGTTCGGGACTCGGCGGCGCTCGACGCTGCATCCACGTCGCCTCCTCCCCCGCAGGAGGCGACCGTGAGTGCCCCAGCGGCAAGCACACCTGCCGCCCGCCCGGTCACGGAAGGTCCGCCGGGACGTCGACGACGACGTTCGTCGCCTTCACCGAGGCGATCGCGGCCACTCCGACGTCGAGCCCGAGCTCGTCGGCGGCCTCGCGGCTCATCAACGACACCACCCGGTGCGGGCCGGCCTGGATCTCGACCTGGGCCATGACGCCGTCCTTGCGGACGCCGGTGACGATGCCCGGGAAGTGGTTGCGCGCGGACTCTCGAGGTGCCGGCATCGCGGACTCCGCGGGAACGATCTCGCGGGCGATCCGAGCCAGCTCGACCCCGTCGACAACCATCCGTCCCGCCAAGTCGCGTGAGACCGTCAGTCGGCCGGCGTCGGCCCAACGACGCAGGGAGTCGTCGCTGACACCGAGCAGACGAGCGGCGTCAGAGATCCGATGATGCGGCACGATGAAGAGAATACAGCCGCAGATGCGGATTTAGGCTGGCTCGCTCCTGGCTTTCTCACCGACCGAAGACCGAGCGTCGATGCCTCGGCGGTCGGACGGTGATCTCACCGAGTACCACGAGGCCGCGCACCCGGTAGACCGGGCCACCCGGTGTGATCGGGCCGCCCAGCCGGTGCCTGCGCTCACCCATGATCGACAGGCCCGGTTCCATCCGGACATCGATCCCGTCCGGCACGACGAACGTCACGCTGCCCAGCACGGCCGCGACCTGAACGACGATCTCGCGGTGACGGACGATCGCCTCGGTGAAGTCGAGGACCACCTGACCGAGGAACGCGCCGACCTCCAGCCGCGAAGGCACCTCCCACCGGCCGCCGCGCCTCTCGTCCCCCAGGACGGTGATGATCCGCTCCGTGCGGGCCACGGGATGGCGACTCCCGGATGGCACCGGCGGGCGCGCCGGCACCGTCCGCGCCGGCACCGTCCGCGCCGGCACCGGCAACCCTGGCACGGGATGCGGTCCGGCGGGCAGATCACGGGTCATCGGCTCGAGGTCGCCGTAGGTGCGTGCCCGGAACGTCACGTCGAGCCGCTCTTCGAGCTCGGAGAGCGTCAGCCGACCGTCGCCGGCAGCCTCCCGCAAGGCCTCGGCGACCCGTTCCCGGTCGACATCGGAGCAGCGCAGGTCTCGTGGGCCGCTGACGTCTGGCTGCCCATTCACCTGGGCGGTCCCGGCGGTTTTCGCTGCACGCTGACGCCGCCGAAGACCGCCTTGCCGGTGATCCGCACGACCGGCGAGCCGGGCGGCGGCTGACGCGTGGCCGCCTGGTCGTCGAAGCCGCCGAACATGCCGGTGCCCTCCACCACCGCTATGACGTCGTCGGGGAGGATGATGTTGACTCCCCCGAACACCGCCTTGACGTCCATGACGACGTCGTCGGTCTCGAGCCTGGCTTCGCGCAGGTCCAGTTCGGCGCCGCCGAACACCGCCTTCACCCGCATCTGGGAGGGCACGACCCACTGACCACGGCGGGCGATCCCGCCGAAGACGGCCTTCGCGACCCAGGTGGTCGGCGTGCCGCCCACTCGGTCAGGACTTGCGGCCCGGGCGGTGACCGGCGTCGGCGACGCCTGGAAAGGCGCCGGCTCATCGGCCGACGGCAGCGTCGAGACCGGGAGGTCCGACACGACGGGCTCGAGCTCGCCGTACGTCCTCGCGGCGTACAGCGCTTCCAGCCGGTCCTGGAGTTCGGCCAGCGTCAACCGGCCGTCGCCGGCGGCTGCGCGCAGCACCTCCGCGACCTGTTCGCGATCCGCGTCGGACGCGCGCATTGCCTTGTCGTCGCTGGGCTGCTCCACGATGCCGACCCTAGAACATGGCGCCACCATCCGGCCAAGAGCCGGCGGCGCCCTCTTGCCCTCCACATGCCGTTTGATCACGTTAACCACCCGGAGCTGTGCCTTACCGGGTTTCTAAGCCTGGTGAAGCACAGCTCCGGGTGGTTTACGTGATCAAACAACACCCGGACGGGAAGGACGGTTCAGGTCGTCGTGGGTGGGTCGGGGACCGACTCGGCCTGGGCGCCTGGCACGGCGTCGTCTCCGGCGGCGGGACCGGCGCCAGGTGCGGCATCGGGCGCCTCCATGGTGAGGTTGGCACCGCTCGCCGGGTCGAACACGTGGACCTTGCGCAGGTCGAGCCACAGGCTCGCAGTTTGGCCCTCCGGTAGCCGGCTCGTGGCGTCGAGAGCCACGACGAGCTGTGTGCGCAGCGCCTCACTGTCGAGCTCACGCTCGAGCTCGGCCAGCTGGCGGGCGATGTCCTCTGGCGCCTCGTAGGGCACGTACGCGAACTGCTCGTTGCCCAGCCACTCGATGACGTCGACGTGAGCGTCAAAGGTGAGCCCACGGTCCTTCACGGCCTCATCGACGACCGAGGCGTCGTCGAAGTGCTCGGGACGTGCACCGAGCAGCACGACCTCCTTGTCGCCGAGACCGGCCGTACGGTCGTCGGGGAGCCGCACGTCGCCGAACGGCGTGGCAAACCCGCCGTCGGTGACCGTCGCGGGGATGAAGTTCATAGGCGGCGACCCGATGAACCCGGCGACGAACAAGTTGGCCGGCTCGTCGTACAACTCCCGCGGCGTCGCCACCTGCTGCAGCACACCCTTGCGCAGCACAGCCACCCGGTGGCCGAGCGTCATCGCCTCCACCTGGTCGTGCGTGACATAGACCGTGGTGATGCCCAGGCGCTTCTGCAGGCGGGAGATCTCGGTGCGCATCTGGCCGCGCAGCTTCGCGTCGAGGTTCGACAGCGGCTCGTCGAACAGGAACGCCTGCGCCTCACGCACGATCGCCCGACCCATCGCGACCCGCTGACGCTGACCGCCGGACAGGTTGGCGGGCTTGCGCTCGAGGTGCTCCTCGAGCTCGAGCAGGTCGGCAGCCTTGCGGACCCGTTCGTCGACTTGAGCGTCGGGTGTCTTCGCCAGCCGCAGCGGGAAAGCAATGTTCTCGAAGACCGTCAGGTGGGGGTAGAGCGCGTAATTCTGGAAGACCATCGACAAGTTGCGGTCGCGGGGTGCCTGTTCGTTGACGCGCTGCCCGCCGATCTCGATGTCGCCACTGGTGATGTCCTCGAGCCCGACGATCATTCGCAAAACCGTCGACTTTCCGCAGCCGGACGGCCCGACAAGGATCATGAACTCTCCGTCACCGATGTCGAGGCTGACGTCTTTCACCGCGGCGTAGCCGTCGCCGTACTCCTTGTTGATGTGTTTCAGCGTGATGGCAGCCATGGGTTCTCCTGAGAGTGATAGTCAGCCCTTGACGGCGCCGTTGGTGAGGCCGGCGACGATGCGCCGCTGGAAGATCAGGACGAGGACGACGACCGGAATCGTCACGATGATTGCGGCCGCGGAGATGGCGCCGGTGGGTTCGATGAACTGCGACTCACCGGTGAAGAACGACAGCGCTGCCGGTACCGGCCGGGCGGCCGACGTCGACGTCAGCGAGATCCCGTAGACGAAGTCGTTCCAGGCGATGAAGAAGCTGATGATCGCCGTCGTGAACACACCGGGCGCAGCCAACGGAACGATCACGCGACGGAACGCCTGCCACGAGGTGGCACCGTCGACCTGTGCCGCCTGCTCCATCTCCCACGGGATCTCACGGAAGAAGGCGGACATCGTCCAGATGGACAGCGGCAGCGTCAGCGACAGGTACGGGATGATCAGCCCGGGCCAGGTGTCGTAAAGGCCGATGTTGCGCCACAGGTTGAACAACGGCGTCACGATGGAGACCACCGGGAAGATCGCCACGGCGAGCGCCGACGTGAGGATCAGCCGCTTGCCCGGGAAGTCGAGCCGGGCGATCGCGTAGGCGGCGAACATCGCCAGCACGACGGCGATCAGGGTCGCGATCAAGGAGATGCCGATCGAGTTGCGCAGCGCCGGCATGAACAGGTCGGCAGCGGATCCGCCCGGCAGGATCTGCCGGTAGTTCTCTGTCGACGGCTCGGTGGGAAGAAACTGCCGGTTGGTGAGGTCGGCCGGAGGCTTGAACGAGAGCGAGGTGAGCCACGCTACCGGGAAGAGACAGTAGATGATGATCAGTGCGCCGCCGACGATCCAGAGCACTCGCTGACGGGTCGAGAACTCGCGCATCACCGCTCCCCTCTCGCCGCCGCCAAGTCGATCTTGAACAATCTGATCAGGCCGAAACTGATCAGGAGCACCGCGAGGAACAACAGCACCGAGATCGCAGAGCCGAGACCGATCTCGAGCCGTTGGATCGTCTGCCGGTAGGCCAGCAGCGACACCGTCTCGGTGTTCTGCGCCCCCGCTGTCATGACGAACACGTTGTCGAAGATGCGGAACGCGTCCAGCGTTCGGAACAGCAGGGCCACCATGATCGCGGCCTTCATGTTCGGCAGCGTGACCTTGTACAGCCGTTGCCACCAGGTGGCGCCGTCGACCATCGCCGCCTCCTGCATCTCCTCCGGCACCTGGGCCAGCCCGGCCAGCAGCAGCAACGAGATGAACGGCGTCGTCTTCCAGATCTCGGACAAGATGATCACGAAGATCGACGACCCGAACCCGCCGAACCAGTCGGTCGTCTCGCTGATGCCCGGCACCCAGTCGAACCACGGGTTGACGAAGCCGGTGTCGACGGCGAAGGCGAACTGCCAGGCGAAGGCCGACACGACCGTGATGATCGAATAGGGGATAAGGATGGCTGTACGCAGGATCGGGCGCAGGGTCGTCAGGGCCCGGTGCATGACCAGGGCGAGCCCGAAACCGAGCACCAGCTCAACAACCACGGTGATCACGGTGATGAGCAGGGTCACACCGACGACGCGCCACCAGAGCGGATCGGAGAGGATGACCGCGTAGTTGCGGAGCCCGATGAACTCGCGGTCGTCGGGAGTCGTGAGCCGATAGTCCCACAGGGAGTCCCACGTCGCCTGCAGGATCGGGTAGGCGGTGACCAGCAGCATCACAGCGAACGCCGGTCCGGCCAGCATCCAGCCGAGCCGGGTGTCCGCCCGCTGCTTGTCCGTGCGCCGGGCGCGGCGTTGGCGCCCGGTGACGGCGGGCGCGGTCGGCGCCTCGCGGGTCTCGACGCTCACAGCAGCACCTCCTTGTTGAGCACGCCGACGACCAACTCGGCCGCCTCGTCCGGGGTGCTGTCGGGCTGCACGGACGACGGCGGATGGTAGGTGCGCTGCAGGCTCTCGGAGACCTCGTTGTAGAACGGCGTCTGCGGCCGCGGCTTCGCATTCTGCAGCGACTCGAGGATCGTCTCCGCCATGGGGAAGGCCTCCACCACGTCCGGGTCGCTGTACGACTCCTCGGAAGCCGACGGGTTGCCGGAGAAGAGCATGTACTCGGTCCGGCTCTCCGGCGAGGTGATGCAGGCGGCCGCCTCCATGGCCTCGTCGGGGTAGTCGGTGAAGGCACCGATGCCGAGCGTGATGCCGCCGAACGGCGGCGCGGAGTCCTCGCCCTCGACCGTCTCTGGGTAGATGGTCCAGCGGAGGTCCTCGATGAAGGAGGCATCGAGCGCGCCCGAGTCCACCTCGCCGTTGGCCGCCTGCCAGATGTACGGCCAGTTGACCATGAATCCACCGTCGTCGCCCTGGAACAGCGCCCGGGCCTCCTCTTCGCCCGCGGTGGAGACGGCAGGGCCGGCGACACCGGCGTCGACCAGGTTCGCGATGACCGCGGCGCCCTCTTCGGCGCCTGGCTCGTTCAGGCCGAGCTCAAGATCTTCGACCTCTGCCTCGGGGTTGAGCAGCACCGACGTCCCCGCGCCCTCGATCAGCGCGTTGATCCACACCGTGTAGCCCTCATAACGGTTGGCCTGCACGGCGATGGTCGTGCCGGTCTGCTCGGCGGCGTCGATGATCTGCTCCCAGGTGACCGGCCCGGCCTCGGGGTCGAGGCCCGCTTGCTCGGCGACGGACTGCCGGTACCAGAGCAGCTGCGTGTTGGCCCAGAAGGGGATGCCGACGAGTTCGTCCTTCCACGTGGCGCCGGTGACGGCCGACTCGACCACACCGTCGGTGAACTCCTCCGCCCGGTCATCGGGAATGTCGAGCAGGAAACTCGCCTCGGCGAACTCCGGTACGAACGGAGGGTCGACACTCATCAGGTCGATCGAGGAGTCGTTGGCCGCGAGCCTGCGTATGAGCTGCTCGCGCTGGGCGGACGCACTGTTGGGCAGGATCGAGGTCTGCACCTCATAGGCACCCCCGGCCTCGTCGGTGCACTTCTCGGCCAGCTCGGCCTGTCCACCGTTGTCGGGGTTGATGTACCAGTTGAGCGTGGGTGGGCCCTCGTCGCCTCCGCAGGCCGCAAGGGCGGTCATTGCCATGGCTGTCGCCACGATTGCAGGTCGGCTCGGCCTCACGTCGCCTCCCGGGTGCCGGTGGCAACTGCTCGCGCGTCGTCGCCGGACGTGACGCGGATCGTGTTAGTAATTCGGACCCTACCCAGCGGGTCAAGGTCCGTCACTACCGGTCACGTTCTTGCTGACCATTCGACGCTCTGCCTTACTGATCGGGTGCTCGAACTGCGCGCTCTGTGGTGGCGGCGAGGCGCGTCGCTCGCCGTCCTGGCCGCCGCCACGCTGGCCGTCCTCGCCGCGGCCATCGGGCCGCTCTGGGCCCGGACGGCGGAGGAGTCGCTGGTGCGCACCCGGCTCAGCGACGCGCCGGTCAGCGAGGCCGGCTACACCGTGGCCCGCTCAGCGAACTCCACGGAATCGGAGCAGCCCATCCCGCCGGTCACCGCCGAGCAGGCGGTCAGCACCGAGGCTGCCCTTCCGGAGCGGATCGACGGGTACTTCGAGCGGCCGCAGATCATGTTGGCCACCGTCGACCTGAGCGTCGTGCACGGCCAGGTCAGGACGTCGGGCCGGCTGGTATGGCGGGACGGACAGTGCGAGAACCTCGCCGTGGACGGCACCTGTCCCCGAACGCCCGACGAGGTGCTGCTGACCCGCCGCAGTGCCATCGCGCTCGGCGTGGGAATCGGCGGTCAGTTGACGATCCCGGCGTTCGCGGCAGAGCCGGTCGAGGCCGGCACCGGCGATCCGTTCCCGACCACGGTAATCGTCGCCGGCTTCTACCGGCCGCCGAACTCCGGCGAGCCGTACTGGTTCGACCAGGACCTGTTCGAGTTCCGGCCGCCGACCGTCGCCATGCGCGAACCGCGGCCGGCCCGCTTGGACGCCGTCTTCGGGACCCGGGACCTGTTGCGCGCACTCAGCAGCGTGAGCATCATGGCGACCGCCGACCGCGTGCTCGATGTCGCCTCGGTCCGCGTCGACGACCTCGACCGGATCGACGACGTCCTCACTGAGCACATCACTCCCAACCGGTCCTTCCACCAGGGGGCAGGCCGGCAGAGCCCGTTGCCTCAGCTGATCGGGCAGCTGAAGGACGAGCGCGCCTTCGTACAGACGGCCACGCTCCTGGTCGCGGCGCAGCTGCTGGTGCTGGCGTGGTACGCGCTTGCGATAGTCGTCACGAGCACGTCGGAGGCGCGCAACGGCGAGGTGGCGCTTGCCAAGTTGCGCGGACTTCCGCTCCGAGCGACGTTCCGGCGCGGGCTGGCCGAACCGGTCCTCCTGCTTGCCGTCGCCGTGCCCATCGGTGGGCTGCTCGCGTACGCCGGTGTACAGCTGCTCGGGCGTCTGTACCTGGTGCCGGATACGCCGGTGACGCTGCGGTGGATCAACGCTGCCTTCGGGACCACCGTCGTGGTCGTCACGCACGACCCCGAGGTCGGAAGCCGGCTCGGCCGGACGGTGTCGATGCGAGACGGCCGGGCGGCGCGGAAGGCCGGCGCGGAGAGCTGTACTCCGTGGTGGGGAAGGACGGTTCGGTGCACATTCCCGACCAGCTCCTGGCGGACTGGCCTGCCGGGACCCTGGTCCGGATCGAGGACGCGGGCGGCGACCTGCGCATCTCGAGGGA
>DAIUDS010000025.1:0-18571 GCA_036845485.1 Jiangellaceae bacterium | reverse complement strand
GGCCCAGACGGTGCCGCCGGGACGTGTCCAAGGTGTCGCGCTGCGCCAGCCGCCGCTCTGGCGGCCGGTGGGTTGGGTCAGGCTCGACGTCGACGTGGCCGGGTACGCGGGCTCGTCGGGCATCGAGGCGAACACCAGCTCGACGCTCCTGCCTGTGGCGACATACGCCGAAGCGGTCGTCGTCATGAGGGAGGCACTCGGCGGCGCCGATCCGGGCGCGATCGTGTTGGACCCGGCACCCCGCCGGGCGGCCTGGTTACGACCCGTCGGCTGGCGGCGGCTCGCATTCGGAGCCGACGCGCAGGTGGTCGCCGCCCGTGAGGGCGTTCTGTACCGCACGCTCACCGTGGTGCCCCATGCCAAGGTGCAGAGCGTGCGGCTCGTGCAGGGGCCGGTCCAGCGCCGGCTCGGGCTCGCGACGGTGCACGTCGACACGACACCCGGTCCCGTCGACGCCGTCATCCGGCACCGCCCTCAGGCGCAGGCGCGGCAGATCGTCGAGGACCAGGCCCAGCGGTCTCGGTTGGCCAGGAGGGCCGACGTACCGGAACAATGGATGACATCGCATCACGAGGACGTTGATGCGAACGACGGTGACGGCATCAAGGCCGCATCGATCGAGCACAGGAGCGAACGTGTTCCGCACGATGATGAAGAGCAAGATCCACCGGGCGACCGTGACCCAGGCTGACCTGCACTACGTGGGATCGGTCACGATCGACGAGGATCTACTCGCTGCCGCTGACCTCCTCGCCGGCGAACAGGTGGACATCGTCGATGTCACCAATGGCGCGCGCCTGACGACCTATACCATCGCCGGTGAACGCGGCTCCGGTGTCATCGGCATCAACGGAGCCGCCGCCCGGCTGGTGTCCCAGGGCGACATCGTGATCATCATCTCGTACGGGATGGTCGACGACTCCGAGGCGCGGATGCTCCAACCCCGCGTGGTCCACGTCGACGCCGCCAACCGGATCCTGGCTCTCGGCCCGGATCGGGCCGAGCCTGTCCCCGGTGCCGCCGTCCAGCGCCGCGGCGATCGCGTCGGCGGGCGGTAGGTGCCTCAGCGCTTCCGGTAGCGCCGCACCGCCGACCGTCTGGACCAGCCAGCCGAATCCGCCTAGGCCGGCCGGATCGAGCAGCTCGGCGGCATGGGATGACATCGAGAGCGCCGCCACGTACCCCGGTGGGTCTTTTCGTGCCAGCGCCCGCGGAGGCAGGGATGCGTCTACACCCAGGGCGCGCAGCGCTAGGCGCTGTGTCGCAAGGACGGTCACAGTCGCACCTGCGGCGATGCCGGCCGCAGCACACGCGTCGAGTGCGACGTGCGCCGTGACGTCACACGACCCGTCCGGCACCGGCGTCACCATTCGCCCCTGCCGGTAGCCCGCGAGTGTTCCGAACAATGGTCGGGCCTCGCGCAAGTGGCAATAGTCGACGGCGACGAGCACGCCACGTCGGACCGAGCGGACGACCGAGGCCCACGCCTCGTCCCGCGGGTGCCCGATCTCCGCCCGTGCGCCCCCCTCGAGTCCGTCCAGGGGCCACCACCGTGCGAGCCATTCCACGTCCCTGCCCGATGGGATCGGACCGAACCTCTCCACGCCGGTGGTGGGCTCGACATGGAGGATCCGCGGCACCCCGTCGTCGTCCACCTCGACGACGTCTACCGGCACGTCGTCCAGCCATTCGTTCGCGAGGACGAGGACGTGGTCCAGACCGTCCGGCAGGGCGGCCGTCCAGGCGATCTGCTCGGACAACCCGGTCGGCCGCGCTGCGACTTCGACTCCGACGAGTCCGAACGACGGGTCGCGGGCAAGGAGTGCCGTCAGCAGTTCGCCCCGCCCGGCCCCGATATCCACGACGGTGTGTGCGCCGCACGCGGCCGCGAGTCGCTCGACGGCGCCGGCGAACAGGTCCGAGGCGTGCACGGACGTCCGGAAATGGTCCGCCGGCACCTCGCGGCGGAAGAACCCGGCGGGGCCGTAGAGCGCGTCCTGCGTCGCCCCGCGCCACGTCGGCCAGCCCACATCATCGGACCCTAGGTCTCCGGAACGCCCGCCGCCGACTCCGCGTGGCCTTGTTAGCCTGATCGCGCTGTCCGGCAACCGTCGAGCGGACCCGGGAGAAGGTCGACGATGAGTGATCGCGACAACGCCGGCCCCACCCCCCAGGCAGCCGAGGGCTCGGGCCGGCCGGCCCGACTCGATGTCGGCGTGATCGGCACCGGACGGGTCGGGGCCGTTCTGGGAGCGGCCCTACGCCGCGCCGGTCACCGCGTCGTCGCGGCGTACGGGGTCTCGGTCATGAGCCGCCAGCGTGCCCACGCGCTGCTGCCGCGCGTCCCTCTCGTGACGCCCGCCGAGGTCTTCCAGCGGTCGGGACTGGTGCTCCTGGCGGTGCCGGACGATGCGCTACCGAGCCTGATCGAGGGATTGGCCGCAACCGGCGCCATCCGTGCGGGTCAGCTCGTCGCACACACCAGTGGACGCTACGGAACCGACGTCCTGAAGCCCTCGACCCGAGCCGGAGCGCTGCCTCTCGCCCTGCACCCGGCGATGACGTTCACCGGCACTGCAGTCGACCTCGAACGGCTAGCAGGCGCGACGTTCGGCGTCACCGCGCCTGAACCGCTGTGGCCCGTCGCCGAGGCGCTCGTCGTCGAGATGGGTGCCGAGCCGATACGGATCCGGGAGGAGCAGCGCACGCTCTACCACGCGGCCCTGACCCACGGGTCCAACCACCTCGTGACGCTCGTGGCCGACGCCATGGACCTGCTTCGTGACGCGGGTGTGACCGAGCCGGACCGGACACTGGGGCCACTGCTCTCGGCGGCACTCGACAACGCGCTGCGGCAGGGCGACGCGGCTCTGACCGGCCCCGTCGCCCGCGGCGACGCTGGCACCGTCGCGAACCATGTAACCGAGATCGCCCGGGTCGCGCCCGAGTCAGTAGCCGCATACGTCGCGCTCGCCCGCCGCACGGCGGCCCGGGCACTGGCGTCGGGACGGCTACGCGCGACGGACGCCGAACCACTGCTCGACGCACTGGCCGACCGGTCCGACGACGCCCGCCACTGAACGGCGCAAGATTCATCGAGGAGGCGACCGAACCGCCGTCAGTGGATGGCTCCGGCCCGCCGGCACGGCCCAGCGGTACCCTGGCGCGGATCACGTCCGGTACCCGCGACGGACTGGAACGGAAAGGCGTCGACGATCCCCACTTCCGACGGTCCTGTCATCGCGTCCACCCGAGCCGAGCTGACCGAAGCGCTTGGCACGGTGGAGGCCGAGTCGGCCGTCGTCATGACGATGGGCGCCCTGCACGCGGGCCATCGGGCGCTGATTCGCGCGGCCCGGGAGCGCGTCGGTCCCCACGGAACCGTGACGGTGACGATCTTCGTCAACCCGCTCCAGTTCGGGGCCGGTGAGGACCTCGATCGGTACCCGCGTGCGTTCGACGCCGACGTCGCGATGTGCCGGGCCGAGGGCGTCGACCTGGTCTTCGCTCCCGCCCACGAGGAGATGTACCCCGGTGGCGAACCGCTGGTCACCGTCGACCCGGGGCCGCTCGGCGCCGAACTGGAGGGCAAGGCAAGGCCCGGGCACTTCACCGGCGTGCTCACCGTCGTTGCCAAGCTGATGAACCTCACCGTCCCGACCCACGCTGTCTTCGGCGAGAAGGACTACCAGCAGCTCGTCCTGATCCGACGCATGGTCCGGGACCTGGAGATGCCACGCCAGGTGGTCGGGGTCGCGACGGTCCGCGAGCCGGACGGACTGGCGCTGTCCAGCCGCAACCGCTACCTCAGCGACGAGGAACGAGCCGACGCTCGGGCTCTGCACCACGCCATCACGGCTGGGGCCGAGGCGGCGTCGCACGGCATGCCCGCGGTCCTCGCCGCCGCCCGGACCGTGCTCGAGGATGCACACGTTCACGCCGACTACCTGCAGCTGCGCGACCCAGATCTGGGGCCGGCTCCCACGACGGGCGAGGGCCGCCTGCTCGTCGCCGCCGTGATCGGTACTACGAGGCTGGTCGACAACCTCGCGGTCAAGCTGCCATGACGGTCCACAGGCTGCCCCGCCGACTGGCGGCCCCTGAACCCGGCTGGTCGGTCCAGGCGGACGTCGTCGTGGTTGGCAGTGGCATCGCCGGCCTGACCACTGCCTTGGACGCCCGCAAAGCAGGACGGGTACTCCTCGTCACCAAGACCTTGCTCGACGAGGGCTCGACCGTCTGGGCCCAAGGCGGCATCGCTGCGGCGCTGGACCCCGAGGACAGTCCCGATCAGCATCTGACCGACACCCTGGTTGCCGGCGTCGGGCTGTGCGACGTGGAGGCCGTCCGCACGCTCGTCACCGAGGGCCCGCAGCGGGTCCGTGAGCTCGTCGCGCTCGGCGCCGAGTTCGAGCGGACCGCCGATGGGGAGATCGCGCTCACCCGCGAGGGCGGGCACCACCGGGACCGGATCGCGCACGCCGGTGGCGACGCAACCGGCCGCGAGATCTCGCGGGCGCTCATCGAGGCGCTGCACGCGGTACGAGAAGATCCGGGCATCGAGGTCGTCCAGCACGCCCTGGTCATCGACGTGCTGACCGACGCCGGTGGCCGCGCCTGTGGGGTGAGCCTGCACGTCATCGGCGAGGGGCAGCGCGACGGTGTCGGCGCGGCGCTCGGCCGCGCCGTTGTGCTCGCGACCGGTGGTTTCGGGCAGGTGTATGCGTCGACGACCAATCCTCCGGTCTCCACCGGTGACGGGGTGGCCGCCGCACTTCGGGCAGGAGCCGAGGTCGCCGACCTTGAGTTCGTCCAGTTCCACCCCACGGTGATGTGGCTGGGCCGGTCCGCCAAGGGCCAGCAACCGTTGATCTCCGAGGCCGTGCGCGGCGAAGGCGCGGTCCTGCGCGACGTCGAAGGCCGCCGCTTCATGGTCGGCCGGCATCCGCTCGCCGAGCTGGCGCCACGGGACGTCGTCGCCAAGGGTGTGATCACCGCGATGGCCGAGACCGGAGCAGAACACGTCTGGCTCGATGCCCGCCGTCTCGGAGCGACCTTCCTCGAGCAGCGGTTCCCGACGATCGTGGCCCGCTCCCGTGACTACGGCTTCGACCCGGCTACCGAGCTAGTGCCGGTCGCTCCGGCGCAGCACTACGCCAGCGGCGGTGTGCGTACGGACCTGTTCGGGCGATCGTCGCTGGCCGGGCTCTACGCTTGCGGCGAGGTGTCGTGCACCGGTGTCCACGGTGCCAACCGGCTCGCGTCCAACTCGCTGCTGGAGGGCTTGGTGTTCGGACACCGGATCGCTTCCGATCTGGCCGAGGAGCTGCCTCCCCAGTCGGAGCCGGTCGAGCGTCCCCGCCCCGCCGGCCTGCTCGCCCCGGATGCCCGGCTGTTCATCCAGGGCGCGATGACTGCCGGCGCGGGCGTCGTCCGAACGGCATCGTCGCTTGCGACCGCCTCCGCCTGCCTCGACGGCCTGGTCGACGAGCCCGGCAGGGACGCTCCGACCACCGAGGCATGGGAGACCGCAAACCTGCACGCCGTCGCCGCCACCTTGGTCCGCCACGCGGCGCTGCGGGAGGAGTCCCGCGGCGGTCATTGGCGTGAGGACCATCCCGACCGTGACGACGAGCACTGGCGCGGCCATCTCGTCAGCTCGCTGGGCGACGACGGAAGCCTGCACACCCGATACGAGGAGCTTGCGTGAAGCTGCCCGACGACCTGAGCATGAGCCTGCGCGACGCCGGCCTCGACCCTGCATATGTCGAGGATCTGGTCCGAGCCGCACTCGAGGAAGACCTTGCCGGGGGGGTCGATGTCACGACCGAAGCAACGGTGCCCAAAGATCATCAGGCCACCGGTGACCTGATATCCCGGGCGGATGGCGTGATAGCCGGGCTGGGCGTGGCCGAAGCGGTCTTCGCGTGCACGGCTGGCGCCGACGCCGAGTTCGAGCGCCCGGTCTCGGACGGCAGCCGGGTGCGTCGCGGCACCGTGTTGATGACGGTGACGGCGCCGACCCGTGGTCTGCTGGTGGCCGAACGCACCGCGCTCAACCTCTTGTGCCGGCTCTCGGGAATCGCGACGGTGACCCGGCGCTGGGCCGACGCGCTTGTCGACACCAAGGCGGTCGTCCGGGACACTCGCAAGACGACGCCTCTGTTACGTGAGCTGGAGAAGTACGCCGTGCGCTGTGGCGGCGGCGAGAACCACCGGATGTCGTTGTCCGACGCGGCGCTGATCAAGGACAACCATGTCGTCGCGGCAGGGGGGATCACGGCCGCATACAAGGCCGTCACCGAGGCGTTTCCGGACCTACCGGTCGAGGTGGAGGTCGACAGCGCCGAGGGCGCGACCGAGGCCGCGGAGGCCGGCGCCCAACTGATCCTGCTCGACAACTTCTCGCCGGCCGAGGTCGCACGGGCCGTCGAGGCCGTCGAGGGCAGGGCAAAGCTCGAGGTCAGCGGCGGGCTGTCGTTCTATGCGGCGCGCAACTTCGGTGACATCGGGGTCGACTACCTCGCCGTCGGTGAGATCACCCACTCGGCTCCGGTGCTGGACATCGCGTTCGACCTGCGCGAGACCCGCTGACGATGCTGCTCGCGATCGATGTCGGCAACACCCAGACCGTCGTGGGCCTGCTCGACGGCGAGGACGTCGTCGAGCACTGGAGAGTCGCGACCGATGCACGTCGTCCGGCAGACGAGTTCATGGCCGTGCTGCGCGGTCTGCTGGCGGATGGCGAGGGCGACCGCATCACCGGGATCGCGATCTGTTCTACCGTGCCGGCGGTCCTGCACGAGATGCGCGAGATGGTGGCGCGGTACTTCGCCGATGTCCCGTCGGTGTTGGTGGAGCCCGGAGTCCGCACCGGGGTGCCCGTCCTGATGGACAACCCGCGCGAGGTCGGGACGGACCGGATCGTCAACGCGCTGGCGGCCAAGCACCTCTACGGCGGGCCCTGCATCGTCGTGGACTTCGGCACTGCGACGACGTTCGACGTGGTGTCGGCCGCGGGGGAGTACGTCGGGGGTGCGATTGCGCCGGGCATCGGGGTCTCGCTCGACGCGTTGGGCGACGCGGGCGCCCAGCTGCGGCGGGTGGAGCTGCTCCGTCCGCGTTCGGTGATCGCCAAGAACACGGTCGAGGCGCTGCAGTCCGGTGCGGTGTTCGGCTTCTCCGGGCAGGTCGACGGCATCGTCAGCCGGATGGTGGCCGAGATGGGTCGACCCCTGTCCGAGGTCACCGTGATCGCGACCGGCGGGCTCGCGTCGCTGGTTCTCGACGAATCGGCGACGATCGACCATCACGAACCGTGGCTGACGTTGATCGGACTGCGTCTGATCTACGACCGCAATGTCGCGGACGGTCCGTCCGCGTGACATCGGTGGCGTCCAGGCACCACCAGAGTCATGTCGATCTCCGAGCAGGTTCGGGCCAGGCCCTACCACCGTTCCGCAGCGAGTAGCTGGCCGAGATCGCCCACCGGCCCGAGATGCCGCAGCTTGTCCGGGTTCAGCATGTTGCGCAGCGCTTGCACGCGCCCGTCCGCGATCTGCATCTCCAGCACACAGAGGAGACCGCCGCCTTGATCCAGCACGCGGATGCCCGGCTGGCCGTTGACGGAGGTCGGTCGCACGACCATCCGCATCGCCGCGGCCTGCCGGAACAGTCCCAGTACGAACCTGGTCACGCGGACCCGTCCTTCGACGGGTGCTGCGATCGCCGGCGCCTTGCCACCACCGTCGCCGTAGAACGCGACATCGTCGGCGAGGAGGCGCTCCAACGCCGCCAGGTCGCCGTTTCCGGAGGCAGCGACGAACTCGCGGGCGAGCTCGTCTCGCTTCTGTCGCGACGCCTCGAACCGCGGCCGACGCTCGTCGACCCTGGCCCTGGATCTTGCGAAGATCTGTCGGCAGTTCTGCTCGGACTTGCCGACGACGGTGGCGATCTCGTCGTATCCGTACCCGAACACCTCACGGAGCAGGAACACCGCACGCTCGACCGGTGACAGCGACTCGAGCAGCACCAGGAACGCCATCGACAGCGTGTCCGCCACCTCGGCACGTACCGCGGGGTCCGCGTCTTCGGCCGTCGTCAGCAGCGGTTCCGGGAGCCAGGAGCCGACGTAGGCTTCGCGCCGCACCCGGGCGGAGCGAAGGTGGTCGATCGCAAGCCGGGTGGTGACCGTCGTGGCGTACGCCTGCGGTGAGCGCACGTCCGTGTCGTCATTCTGTATGCGCAACCAGGCATCCTGAACGATGTCCTCCGCCTCGGCGACGCTGCCCAGCATCCGGTACGCGATCGAGAACATCAGTGGCCGGAGCTCGTCATGGCTCGCCACCACGTTGGTCACGGCCCGATTGTCACAGCAGGCGCCGCTGTGTCGTCGTCAGGGGTGACGAAGGGAGAGACATCATGAGGATCTTTCTGGCAGGAGCAACCGGTGCCGTGGGTCGGCGGTTGGTGCCGGTGTTCGTCGGCGCCGGGCACGACGTCGTCGGCACGACGAACAGCGCGGACAAGGCCGACTCCCTGGTGGCGGAAGGCGCCGAGTCCGTCGTCCTCGACGCGCTGGACGCCGAGGCCGTCATGGCCGCCGTCACGAGGGCGAAGCCCGACGTCGTCGTCCATGAGCTCACGGCCCTCTCCGGTCCCGCCAGCTTCAAGAGATTCGACGAGACGTTCGCCCTGACGAACCGGCTGCGGACCGAAGGCCTGGACAATCTGCTAGCGGCGGCACGAGCGGCGGGCGCGTCCCGGTTCGTGGCGCAGAGCTACACGGGCTGGTCGAACGAGCGGACCGGCTCCTGGGTGAAGACGGAGGACGACCCGCTCGATGCCAACCCGACGTCGGCATCGCGGATGACGTTGGACGCGATCCGGTACGTCGAGTCGGCCGTCACCGAAGCACGGGACCTGAGCGGCGTGGCGTTGCGTTACGGCACCTTCTATGGACCGGGTACGGGCTTCGCGAAGGGTGGCGAGGTGTACGAGATGGTGCGCAAGCGCCGGTTGCCGATCGTGGGCGGTGGCACCGCCGTGTGGTCGTTCGTCCACATCGACGACGTCGCCACGGCGACGCTGGCCGCCGTCGAACACGGTCGAGCGGATGTCTACAACGTCGTGGACGACGAACCCGCCCGCGTGGCCGAGTGGCTTCCGTTCCTGGCCGGTGTGATCGGCGCCAAGCCACCGATGCGGATGCCCGCATGGCTGGCCCGGCCGATGCTGGGGGAGCACGGAATCTCGGTCATGACGGCGATCCGGGGAGCGTCGAACGCGAAGGCCAAGCGTGAGCTCGGGTGGACGCCGACCTACCCCAGCTGGCGCGAGGGCTTCCGCACCGCAGTCGACTGATCAAGCCCGGCATCCCGGTTCTAGTCCCGCGGAGGGCTCGGCTCCATGAAGGGCCAGCCGGCAGCCTCGACCGCACGGTGTGCCGGCCCACTCAAGGCGGAGAACGAGACCTCGAAGCCGCGGCGACGGCCCCGGTCGGACAGGTCGCGGAGGAACGCCAACCCTGGTTCCCCCAGCGCGGTAACGCCGTGCATGTCGACGACGGCATGACTGAGCCCGTTCAGCCGCTCCATCTGTGCCACCTCTTCGACGGCTCCGCGCAGGAGCTCGACCATCCCGTCGTCGATGTCACCGGAGAGAAATACCACGATCTCCCGGGACCCACGGTCCACGACGTTCACCTCACCCATCGGCTTCACCTCCGTGCCACGACTGTCGCACCCTGGCGTGTGTTCGGCAACGGCACACCCGTTGATCGCGGCGAACCTCCTACGCTGGTGCGTCATGAGCGACCAGCCGGGCCAGCCCGAGGACGACCTACCCGAGCAGATGCGTGTCCGCCGCGAGAAGCGGGCCGAGCTCCTCGCGCGTGGTGTGCCTCCTTACGCCCTGGGCTTTTCGCGCAGCCATACCCTCGCCGACCTCCGGGCCGCCTACCCGGACCTCGAACCCGGCACCGGGACCGGTGAGTCCGTCTTCATCGCCGGGCGGGTGATCTTTCTGCGTAATACCGGCAAGCTGTGCTTCGCTCGGCTGCGCGACGGAGACGGTGCCGAGCTGCAGGCGATGATCTCACTCGACCGGGTCGGTGATGCGTCGCTCAAGGACTGGAAGCACCTCGTCGACATCGGCGACCACGTCGGCATCGAGGGTGAGGTCGTGTCGAGCCGCCGCGGCGAGTTGTCGGTCACGGCGGACCGCTGGACGATGATCTCCAAGGCGCTGCGACCGCTGCCGGTCGCGCACAAGGCCCTCAGCGACGAGACCCGAACCCGACAGCGCTACGTCGACCTGGTGGTCAACCCGGCAGCCCGGGAGATGGTGCGAACGCGCGCCGCCGTGATGCGTTCGCTGCGCGAGACGCTGCACCGGTACGGATACCTCGAGATCGAGACGCCGGTGCTCCAGCTCGTCCACGGTGGCGCTGCGGCGCGGCCGTTCCATACCCACCTGAACGTGTTCGACCTCCCGATGACGCTGCGCATCGCACTGGAGCTGCACCTCAAGCGGGCGATCGTCGGAGGTGTCGACAAGGTCTACGAGGTCGGACGGATCTTCCGCAATGAGGGCATCGACTCCACCCACAATCCGGAGTTCACGATGCTGGAGGCGTACGAGGCTTATGGCGACTACGACACGATGGCCGTGCTCACTCGCGACCTGGTTCTCGACGCCGCGCGGGCGACGGGTCACGTCGTCGTCCCGGACGGCAGTGGCGGCGAGATCGACCTCGGGCAACCGTGGAGCCGCGTGACGATACACGACGCCGTGGCGAACGCGGTCGGAGCCGAAGTCACCGTCGATACCTCGGCCGAGCGCCTTCGTGAGCTCGCCGAGAAGCATGGCGTCACCGTGGACGACGGATGGGGGAGCGGCGCGATCCTGCTCGAGCTGCACGAGAAGCTGGTCGAGGGCAGGCTGCTGACGCCCACGTTCGTCTGCGACTATCCCGAGTCCGTCCGGCCGCTTGCCCGCCCGCATCGTGCCGACCCACGGCTCACTGAATCCTGGGACCTCGTCATTGCCGGTGTGGAGCTGGCGGTGGCCTACTCCGAGCTGGCCGATCCGGTGATCCAGCGGGACCGGCTTGTCGCACAGTCTCTGCTTGCGGCCCAGGGTGATCCCGAGGCAATGGAGCTCGACGAGGACTTCCTGAGGGCCCTCGAGTACGGAATGCCCCCGACCGGCGGAATGGGCATCGGTGTGGACCGGCTCGTCATGCTGCTGACGGCCACCGGGATTCGCGAGACCATCCTGTTCCCGTTGGTCAAGCCGGAATGATTGAGAACCCCGGCCGCCGCAGCTCACTCATCGCACGGACGAACGTTCATCGTGCGCCGAGCCCGGACGGCAGATGTGCGCGCGATCCGGCGGCTCGTCGACGCGTACAGTGCTCGGCGGATTTTGCTGTCGAAGGAGATGGTCACCCTTTACGAAGGCGTCCAAGAATTTTGGGTCGCGCAACGCTTTGCGGACGACATGGTGATCGGGTGCGGCGCCCTGCACGTGATGTGGGAGGACCTCGCCGAGGTCCGGACGCTTGCGACGGACCCGTTGTGGACCGGTCGAGGAGTGGGAAACACCCTGCTCAAACGCTTGCTGGAGGTTGCCCGCGACCTTGGTGTCTCACGGGTCTTCTGCCTCACGTTCGAGGTCGACTTCTTCGCCCGCAATGGGTTCTCAGTACTCGAAGGCGCACCGGTCGAGCCCGACGTGTATGCCGAGCTGCTGCGTTCGAACGACGAGGGTGTCGCCGAGTTCCTTGATCTCGATCGAGTGAAACCCAACACACTCGGCAACACACGTATGCTGCTGCGTTTCTGACTCGACCGGCGTGACAGAATTGCCTTTCGTGACGTCATGGAGTAGGCATTCATATGTAGCTACTCGTCCTCGCAGCAATGGAAGGAACACGATGGCCCAGAAGGTGCAGGTCATTCTTGTCGACGACATCGACGGCGGTGAGGCGCAGGAGACCGTCAGCTTCTCGCTCGACGGTGTGTCCTACGAGCTCGACCTGTCGAAGAAGAACGCCGCAAAGCTTCGCGACACGCTTGCGCAGTACGTGGCTTCTGCCCGCCGGGTCAGCGGACGAGGACGGGGACGCGGGCGTGGCCGGGCCGGCGGCACCCGGGGCACAGACACCTCGGCGATCCGTCAGTGGGCCCGTGACCAGGGGCTGAAGGTCTCCGATCGCGGCCGGGTACCGGCCGACATCCTCGCCAAGTACGAGGCCGCACACTGATCCACCCGTTCTGCCGGCCCGTCACGACGGCCGGGACCGTCCGTCTCCCCGCCAGACGACCTCCGCATTCCACGTCTCCGGCGGCCCGTCGCTGAGCTCGTGCAGGCGCACGTACTCGTCCGCGATTCGGGGAACCTCGAATCCCTCGGTGCCGAGCACTCCGTCGATCGTCACCGTGACGACGTGGACTCCATCCGGGCGTAGCTCTGCCGCCAGGGACATGGCCAGGTTGCGAACGGCCGCCTTCTGGACCGCGAGCGCGGCCGACCAGGTCGAGCCGGTCAGGCCCGAACCGCCCCCGGTCACCACGACGGTGCCTCGGCCGGCGGCGCGCATCGCCGGAGCAACCTCTTGAGCCGCGATGAGCAGCGAGCCGGCTGCCAACCGGAACCCGTCGATCAAGGATTCGTACGGCGTTGTCATGGGCGGGGCCTCGACGGCGACCGACGGGTTGTGGACCAGGACGGTGGGGTCGCTGTGACGGTCCCGGATTGCGGAGAAGGTGCGCCGCAGGCCCGCCTCGTCCGCGGCGTCGGTGCTGATCCCGTGGACGGCAGTACCCGTCTGCTCCGAGATCTCACGAGCGAGCGCCGTGAGGCGTCCGCTGTCGCGAGCGATCAGAACGGCCTGGGCGCCACGACGCGCGAACGCCACGGCGACAGACCGGCCCAGCCCAGGCCCAGCGCCGACTACCACGACCAGGTCAGCACGACTCGTCATGATCAAGCCTCTCACTCCGCGGATCCCGGCTGCAGGTCACAGGTCCGGGAGCGGGTCCTCGGGTAGTGCGGCCTCGCCGTCGAGCTCTGCGTCGGCCGCTCCGACCACGGCTGCGTACTCTTCGTCGACCTCGTAGATGACGTCGCCGAGCACGAAGGACGGGCCCAGCGACGTGTCCAGGGGTCCGAGCCGGGTCGAGCGGGGATAGCGTGCCCACACTCCGTCGGGTTGCGAGCGGCGCAGGAACCTCGCCGTCAAGACGACGATGCTGCGGTCGGTGATGACCACGTAGAAGGGCGCGACGGCCAGACCGACCGGCAGGACAGCGGACGTGGCCGGGAAGACGTACCGGATCTCCTCGCCTGGCTGCAGGAACCGTTGGCAACGTTCGCGCTCGACCGACGAGACCGGCATGGGCGATACCTCTCCGGGCCTGCCGGACCGACGCGACGGACGGCGGGTTGCCAAATTCTATCCGGTCCGTTCGCGTCGAACCGCAGGTCGCAGGCCGGCGTAGTACCCGTCGTAGGAGTTCGCACACAGTTCGCACACGACGAAGGATGAGGTCGAATGACCAAGCGGCTACGGATGATCGCGGCGGTAGGTGCGCTCGCGCTCGGTGTCAGTGCGTGCGGGGGGGATGACGGCGACGACGCGGCGACCACCACCGGCGACAACGGCGGCATGACGGTGGAGATCCTCCAGCCGGCCGACGGCGACACGATCAGCGTGCCGTTCACGCTCGAGGTCGAGTCGAGCGAAGAGCTCGGCACCACGGATACCGGCCTGCACCACGTCCACGTCTTCTTCGACGGCGACGACGACGCGTACGAGGTTTTCGAGGAGGGCAACCGTGAGGCACGGGAGATCACCGCGGACTCGCCGGCCGTCGAGGGTCTCGAGCCCGGGGAGCACACCCTCAACATCTCGTTGCGCAACGCCGACCACTCACCGGCGGGAGCCGAGACCGAGATCACGGTCAACGTCGAGGACGTCGGCTCCTCACCGTCGGACGACTCGCCGTCGCCGGAGGAGTCCGATTCAGGCCCGTATGAATACTGACCTGAGTGGCGCGACGAGGACGGTCGAGCGGAACAACCGGCGAACCCGATGGTTCCACGCCGGCGTGTACCTGACCGTGCTCGTCCTGCTGTTCACCGGCTGGTGGCTCACGCTGGGCCAGGAAGGCGACGCGAGCCCCCTGGCAGAGCTGTTCAGCACCTCCGACACGGATCTGCACAACGTCATCGGCTGGGTGTTCGTGGGCCTGGCAGCGCTCGGGCTGTTGCTGGGCTGGCGCGCGGCCTGGACCCTTGCGGCAGACTCGGTGCGCTTCAGACGGTTGGAGCTGCGCTGGTTCGCACGCTGGCCGGCTGCGCTCATCACGGGACGGTTCGGCCGCCACGAGGGTCACTTCGACCCCGGGCAGCGGATTGCCAACGTCGTGATGATCCTGCTGCTCGCGGCGCTCATCGTCAGCGGTGTGGGGCTCTACGTGGTCTCCGGCGGTCCGGCTTTCGTCTGGTTCAACCGGATTCACCGATGGTCGACGTACCTGTTCACGCCGGTGATCGTCGGACATGTGGTCGTGGCGGGCGGTCTCTTGCCGGGATACCGCGGCGTGTGGCGTGCCATGCACCTCGGCGGCAGGCTGCGGGCCACGGTCGCCGAGCGTGTATGGCCGGCGTGGTCCGAACGCCGCCAAGGGCCCTCGGCGTCCGGGAACGGAGCGCCGGAGAACGGGGCGCCGGGTAACGGGGTGCCGGGGAACGGGGCGCCGGCTGCAGGGGCCGGCGCCCCGCCGCACCCTCGCACAGGTGGCTGAGATGGCCGGCGCCACACTCAGCCGGCCCACTCCACCCACCTGCCGTCTGGTGGCGGGTTGTGCACGCCACAGGGCGTGCATTGACGTGCGAAGGCCGCCACAAGCCGGAAGGGGACGTCGCAAAGACGCGAGCGGCGGTGGGCATGACCGTTCGCCCGTGGCGTACGCGGGCGACTTGCCGGAACGCGGTCGGGTAGGACGGATGTTGTGCAGTCACGTCCCCCTCCCGGTTACCGTCGTGTGACGACCGCCTACGGCCGCCGGGAGCGGGTTAGCATGCGGGTACGGGCGGACCGGGAGAGCCCCGGGCACACCCAGACCGCTCGGTGAGGAGTGCCGCTGATGTTCGAGAGGTTTACCGACCGCGCACGGCGCGTCGTCGTCCTGGCTCAAGAAGAGGCCAGGATGCTCAACCACAACTACATCGGGACCGAGCACATCCTCCTGGGCCTCATCCACGAGGGCGAGGGTGTGGCCGCAAAGGCGCTCGAGAGCCTGGGCATCTCGCTGGAGGCCGTGCGTCAGCAGGTCGAGGAGATCATCGGTCAGGGCCAGCAGGCGCCCAGTGGGCACATCCCGTTCACGCCCCGGGCAAAGAAGGTGCTGGAACTGTCTCTGCGTGAGGCGTTGCAGCTCGGCCACAATTACATCGGCACCGAGCACATCCTGCTCGGGCTGATCCGCGAGGGGGAGGGCGTCGCCGCCCAGGTGCTGGTCAAGCTCGGCGCCGACCTCAACCGGGTCCGCCAGCAGGTCATCCAGCTGCTGTCCGGGTACCAGGGTGGCAAGGAAGCCGCCACCTCCGGTGCCGGACCGCAGGGCGAGGCACCGTCGACGTCTCTCGTCCTCGACCAGTTCGGCCGCAACCTGACCCAGGCCGCCCGTGAGGGCAAGCTCGACCCGGTCATCGGCCGCGAGAAGGAGATCGAGCGGGTCATGCAGGTGCTGTCCCGCCGGACGAAGAACAACCCCGTGCTGATCGGCGAGCCCGGCGTCGGCAAGACCGCAGTCGTCGAGGGCCTGGCCCAGAACGTCGTCAAGGGCGAGGTGCCCGAGACGCTGAAGGACCGGCAGCTCTACACGCTCGACCTCGGCGCACTGGTCGCCGGATCCCGCTACCGCGGCGACTTCGAGGAGCGGTTGAAGAAGGTCCTCAAGGAGATCCGCACGCGCGGCGACATCATCCTGTTCATCGACGAGATCCACACCCTGGTCGGGGCGGGCGCTGCCGAGGGCGCCATCGACGCGGCGAGCATCCTCAAGCCGATGCTGGCCCGCGGTGAACTGCAGACCATCGGTGCGACCACGCTGGACGAGTACCGCAAGTACGTCGAGAAGGACGCCGCCCTGGAGCGCCGCTTCCAGCCGATCCAGGTGCAGGAGCCCACGCTGGCCCACACCATCGAGATCCTCAAGGGCCTGCGCGACCGATACGAGGCACACCACCGGGTGTCGATCACCGACGCCGCGCTGGTGGCAGCGGCCCAGCTGGCGGACCGCTACGTCTCCGACCGATACCTGCCGGACAAGGCGATCGACCTGATCGACGAGGCCGGCTCGCGGCTGCGCATCCGGCGCATGACCGCACCGCCGGACCTGCGCGAGTTCGACGAGAGGATCGCCGAGGTCCGTCGGGAGAAGGAGTCCGCGATCGACTCCCAGGACTTCGAGAAGGCCGCCTCCCTGCGCGACCGCGAGAAGCAGCTCATCGGTCAGAAGGCCGAGCGCGAGAAGCAGTGGAAGGCCGGCGACCTCGACGTCGTGGCCGAGGTCGACGAGGAGCTCATCGCCGAGGTGCTGGCGACGGCGACCGGCATCCCGGTGTTCAAGCTCACCGAGGAAGAGACCTCGCGCCTGCTCCACATGGAGGACGAGATCCACAAGCGGATCATCGGCCAGGAAGACGCGATCAAGGCGCTGTCCAAGTCGATCCGGCGTACCCGGGCCGGTCTGAAGGACCCCAAGCGCCCAGGCGGCTCGTTCATCTTCGCCGGCCCTTCGGGCGTCGGGAAGACCGAGCTTTCCAAGGCGCTGTCGGAGTTCCTGTTCGGAGACGAGCATGCGCTGATCCAGCTGGACATGAGCGAGTTCTCCGAGAAGCACACCGTCTCGCGGCTGTTCGGCTCCCCGCCCGGCTACGTCGGATACGAGGAGGGCGGCCAGCTGACCGAGAAGGTGCGCCGGCGTCCGTTCTCGGTCGTTCTCTTCGACGAGGTCGAGAAGGCACACGCGGATATCTTCAACTCGCTGTTGCAGGTACTCGAGGACGGCCGGCTCACCGATGCCCAGGGTCGGGTGGTCGACTTCAAGAACACCGTGATCATCATGACCACTAACCTCGGTACCCGCGACATCTCCAAGGGCCAGAGCCTCGGTTTCTCCTCTGGCGGCGAGTCCGACGGCGACTACGACCGGATGAAGGCCAAGGTCACCGACGAGCTCAAGCAGCACTTCCGGCCGGAGTTCCTCAACCGGGTCGACGACGTGATCGTCTTCCACCAGTTGACCCAGGACGAGATCGTCCGCATTGTCGATCTGATGATCACCCAGGTCGACATTCGGATGCGGGACAAGGACATGGGCATCGAGCTCATGCCGGCCGCCAAGGCGCTGCTCGCCGACCACGGGTTCGACCCGGTGCTCGGTGCCCGGCCGCTGCGGCGGACCATCCAGCGCGAGATCGAGGACACCTTGTCGGAGAAGATCCTCTTCGGGGAGCTCAAGGCCGGCGAGATCGTCGTGGTCGACGTCGAAGGGGAGGGGCGCGAGGCGAACTTCACGTTTGTCGGCAACCCCAAGTCCGAGCTGACGGAGGTCGCCGCGGTCCCCGCCTCGGCCGGCGGCCGGGGACGGCGGGTCGCCGAGGCCGGCGAGTAACCCCACGTACCGATCGAAGGCCCTTCGTGCTGCTCCCGCGGTGCGGAGGGCCTTTCGGGTTCCGGCGTGACAATGATTCCCGGGCTGCGGTGAGGCTCAGGTCTGGTCGACCGCGATCCGAGCTCCGAGCGTCACCAGCACGGCACCGGTGACACGTTCGAGCCGGCGGCGCACCGCCGGGCGCGTGAAGAACGCTCGTGCCCGTCCGACCAGCCCGGCCAAAGTCAGGTACCAGGCCGCATCGACGACGACCTGCAGGAGGCCGAGCAGAAGTGTCGTGGTGAGCAGGTCGGCACCCTCGGGAACGAACTGCGGGTAGAAGGCGAACGCGAACACCGCTGCCTTGGGGTTCGCCAGGTTGGTCAACGCCCCGCCGCCGAACAAAGCAACCCGTGGCCGCCGCAGGCGCGAACAGCTGGATGCGGCCGGTTTGGTCCTGCACCACGCCGAACGCGAGCTTGCCCTGATGGCGCTTGAGCATCAGTCGCCCGGCGATCGTGACGCTCACGCCGGTCTCGACCCCGTCGTCGATCGCCCCCCAGGTGTCGGCGATGGCCGCCGCGGTGTGGGTGGGCTCGAAGCGATACGGAGGGGTCAAGTGACGTTCTTCTCGTGAACCAGACGCAGGCCGTGCAACGTGAGGAACGGCTCGGTGTGCTGGATGGTGTCGGAGACAGCGGAGAGCAAGTGTGCCAGTCCGCCGGTGCTGACGACCGTGCATTGGCCGAGCTCCTTGCGGAACCGCTCGACCATGCCGTCCACGAGACCCACGAAGCCGTAGACCGCGCCGGACTGGATCGACTCGACGGTGCTCTTGCCGATGACATTGCGGGGTTCGACGAGCTCGACCGCGCGGAGCGCGGCCGCGCGGCCGAAGAGCG
>DAIUDS010000024.1:0-18919 GCA_036845485.1 Jiangellaceae bacterium | reverse complement strand
AGCAGTTGACCGGTCGGCCCAGGCCACTGCGACCAGGAGCACGAGGCCCACGTACAGCCAGCCGAGCAGAACGTCGATGACGTAGTGCTCCGCGCCGTACACCAGGGTCAGCGCCATGGCGATCGGGTACGCGGCGAGTACAACCCGCAACACCCGGTTCCGTACCATGGTCCACAGTGTGATGCTCACGAGCAGTGCGAACGCAGTGTGCAGCGAAGGGAGCGCCGCCACCGGGTTCGAGCCCGCTTGTGCCTGCTCGATCATCGCGCCAGCACTTCGCAGTCCCAGAAGGGACCACCCGTTGATGATGTTGCGACCGATCTCGTCGCTGACGAACCCGTAGTGCGCGGCATACCACGGGGGCGCCGCGGGCAGCAGGATGTAGGTCACGAGCCCGGCATAGGAGAGCAGCACCACCCGGTGCACGTACCGCATCCAGATGTCCCGCGATCGCACGTAGAGCACCGCTGCCAGCGCCCACGGCACGACGAAGTGTGACGTGTAGACGAGCGACGCCACGGCGTCCCACCACTGCGGATCGCCGGGGTTGGAGAAGTGCTCCTGCAGCCAGGTGGTCGGCAGCACGCCGCCGAACATCCAGCGCTCGACGTCGACCAGTTCCGAGACCCGTACCGGCATGCCCAGCGAGTCGGCGATCCCGCGGGTGTGGTCGTAGAGGATCAGCGCGGCAAGCAACGGAAGCCAGTCGAGCACGGCGCGGGCGTGGTCGCGCAGCGGCCTGCCGAGCCGGGCCGCGACGATGCCGACGAGGATCCAACCGGTCTGCCCGATCCGGTCTATCGGAACGCCAACTCGCACGATGTAGACCACCAGGACGAGCACGTACACGGCGAGGGCGACGCGGTGCAACGGCCATCCCCATCGCGTGATCGTTCGGCCAGTCGCTCGCTCTGGCGTCTCGTCGATCGAGCGGACGGTCGCACTCGACCCGTCGCTGGTCCCCGACTCGGGGTTCTCCTCGCTCAAGCCGACGGTTGCACTCGGCCCCTCGCTGGTCCCTCGCGCCGACGTCTCCTCGCTCATCTACGCCTCGAAGTGGTCCGGGTCGGGCTCACGGACCACCTCCGCACCCAGCGCATTCAGCTGGCCGACGAAGTCCGGGTAACCACGGTCGATGTGGTGGACGCCGGAGACGAGCGTCTCCCCCTCGGCCACCAGCCCGGCGAGCACCAGACCCGCGCCGGCGCGGATGTCCGGCGCCACGACCGGCGCCGCCGACAGCGTGGGCCGGCCGCGCGCCACGGCATGGTGCCCGTCCGTGCGGACGTCGGCACCGAGGCGGGCCAGTTCGTTGACGAACATGAACCGGGCCTCGTAGACGTTCTCGGTCAACATCGCAGTCCCCACGGCCACCGCGTTTAGCGCGACCACCATCGGCTGGAGGTCGGTCGGGAAGCCGGGATATGGCAAGGTCACGGCATCCACGGCGGCGGGCCGGTCGGACATCGCGACGCGGAGTCCCTCGTCGGCGGTGTCCACCGTGGCTCCGGCGTAGGACAGCTTGTCCAGAACGATCTCGAGGTGGTCTGCCCGACCGTTCGCCACCGTGACGTCGCCGCGTGTCATCACCGCCGCGATCGCCCAGGTACCCGCGACGATTCGATCCGGGACCGTGGTGTGCTCGGCCGGGCTCAGGCCCGGAACCCCCTCGATGCGGAGCGTGGACGAACCGATCCCGTCGATCTTGGCACCCATTCGCACCAGCAGGCGACAGATGTCGACGATCTCGGGCTCCCGTGCGACGTTGTCGATGACCGTGGTGCCCTGCGCCAGGGTCGCTGCCATGAGCAGGTTCTCGGTGGCGCCGACGCTGGGAAAGTCGAGCCAGATGTTGGCGCCGGTAAGGCCATTCGGGGCTCGGGCCACCACCAGGCCATGCTCGACGGAGACGGCGGCGCCGAGCTTTTCCAGCCCGGCGAGGTGCATCCCGAGGCCCCGCGAGCCGATCGCGTCGCCGCCTGGCAGCGCCACGTCGGCGGCTCCACGGCGAGCCAACAGCGGTCCCAGGACACAGATGGACGCCCGCAACCGTCGGACGAGGCGGTAGGGCGCCGAGTGACCGATCGCCTCGGGCACGTCGACCGTGACCGTGCCACCATCACGCCGGACGTCGGCCCCGAGCCATCTCAGCACGCCGGACATGTACTCGACGTCGGTGATCGGGGGTACGTCATGCAGGACGGTGGAACCTTCGGCCAGAAGCGATGCGGCCATGAGTTTGAGCGCACTGTTCTTCGCGCCTGCCACCCGAACCTCGCCGCGAAGCGACGCACCGCCGGTCACTCGGAGCCGTTCCATCGCAGAATCCTCCCACGCGCATTCGACGCCCACGCCCGGACACGGCAGGCGCCGCTCGTCGTCCGCTCTGCCACCTATGCGACGAGATGGCCACCCGGAGGCGCCGCTTCCAACCAGGACAGGAACGCCATCGACGCCGCCTCGGTCATGGACACGTCGAGAGGCCTGCTCGCGACCTCGCAGGTGAAGATCATGTGTCCGGCCGGAAGATCGTACGCCTCCTCGGCATCGGGCTCGCGGCGTCCGAGTACGGCGAGCTCGGGCCGGCGCAGCAGCTGTTTCGGCCGGCCTCCGTAGCTGAACGTGCGGAACCACTCGAGGTCGTCACCGCGGTATCGGCCCACGCCGAAGACCCAGCCGCCGCCCCATCCGGAACCTCCGAGACGAAGGCACATGTCGAACCCACCCTCCCGCTGGAGCAGGTTACGTCGAACGAACAGGCCGAGCAGGGCAAGCACGATGAACAGTGCCAGCGCAGCAACGACGAGGGCAACCCACTCGAGCAGCCCCATCGACCCTGTCCTCCCGTGCCGGCTCCGTCAGCGGGATTCGGCCGCCCGAAGTCGTGTCTCCGCCCTGCGAATGGCCTCAGGATCGTCACCGGCCTCGGCAAGGGCGGCCTCGGCCCGCCCGAGGTCGATCTCGTCAGCCAGCTCGGCCACCTCGGCCAGGATCGTGACGACGTCCTCGGCGACGGAGAGGAACCCGCCGTGGACGGCGGCGCTGACGACTTCGGCGTCGGGCGTGCGGATCGTGACCGGACCCGTGACCAGCAGGCCGAGCAATGGCTGATGGCCGGGCATGATCCCGATGTCGCCCTCGGTCGTCCTGGTGATCACGATCGAGGCCTGTCCGGACCACACCTTGCGATCGGCCGCGACCAGCTCGACCTGCAGTTCGCCTGCCACCCCATGCTCCTTTGCAAATCAACTTACGAATCTGCGACCGCGCGCCGCCGAGAATACCCGTGTACCGACAAGCAACGCGGCACGACCCGAACATGTGCGCATTTCCCGTGTTCGCGGCCCGTGATCGATCGGTCACGGGGCGAGTTTGAGCTCAGGCGGCCAGTTTGGACGCCTTTTCCTCGGCCGTCTCGATGTTCCCCACCATGTGGAACGCCTGCTCCGGCAGGTGGTCGTACTCGCCCTTGCATATCCCGTCGAATGACTCCAGCGTCTCCGATAGCGGCACGAACACGCCCGGCTGCCCGGTGAAGGCCTCGGCGGCGAACATGTTCTGCGACAGGAACCGCTGCAGGCGGCGTGCGCGGTTCACGGTGATCTTGTCCTCTTCGGACAGCTCGTCAATGCCGAGGATCGCGATGATGTCCTGCAGGTCCTTGTACCGCTGCAGGATCTCCTTCACCCGCTGAGCGATCCGGTAGTGCTCCTCGCCGATGTAGAGCGGGTCGAGGATCCGGCTCGACGAGTCCAGCGGGTCGACAGCCGGGTAGATGCCCAACTGGGAGATGGGTCGCGAGAGCACCGTGCGCGCGTCGAGGTGGGCGAACGCCGTGTGCGGAGCCGGGTCGGTGATGTCGTCCGCCGGTACGAAGATGGCCTGCATGGACGTGATCGAGTGGCCGCGTGTCGAGGTGATCCGCTCCTGCAGCTCACCCATCTCGTCGGCCAGCGTCGGCTGGTAGCCCACGGCCGACGGCATCCGGCCGAGCAGCGTCGACACCTCCGAACCCGCCTGGGTGAACCGGAAGATGTTGTCGATGAACAACAGCACGTCCTGCTTCTGCACGTCGCGGAAGTACTCGGCCATGGTCAGCGCCGAGAGTGCCACCCGCATCCGGGTGCCCGGCGGCTCGTCCATCTGGCCGAACACCAGCGCGGTGTCCTTGAGGACGTTCGCTTCCTGCATCTCGACCCACAGGTCGTTGCCTTCACGAGTGCGCTCACCGACCCCGGCGAACACCGAGGTGCCTCCGAAGTTACGGGCGACGCGCGTGATCATCTCCTGGATCAGCACCGTCTTGCCCACGCCAGCCCCTCCGAACAGGCCGATCTTGCCGCCCTGGATGTACGGCGTCAGCAGGTCGATGACCTTGATGCCGGTCTCCATCATCTGGGTGCTGCCCTCGAGCTGGTCGAAGGCCGGCGGCTTGCGGTGGATGGGCAAGCGCTCGGTCAGGTCGAGCTTCGCCTCGTCGATGTCCAACGGCTTGCCGAGCGCGTTGAAGACGTGGCCCTTGACGACGTCGCCGACCGGTACCGAGATCGACTCCCCGGTGTCGCGCACTGGTGTGCCGCGCACCAGCCCGTCGGTCGGCTGCATCGAGATCGCCTTCACCAAGCCGTCGCCGATGTGCTGCTCGACCTCGAATGTCAACGTTCGGCTGCCGCCCGCCTCCTCGGGAAGCTCGACGTCGGTCTCGAGCGCGTTGTAGATCTCCGGCATCTGGTCGGCCGCGAACTCGACCACGACGACCGGGCCGATGATCTGGGCGACGTGGCCGACGGCGCGCGACTGTGGCGCTTCATCGGCGGCGGTGGGTTGCGTGGTCGTCGTCATCATTCACTCCCCGCGGCGGCGGCGGCGAGCGCGTCCGCGCCGCCGACGATCTCGCTGATTTCCTGGGTGATCTCGGCTTGGCGGGCCTGGTTGGCCCGCTGGGTGTACATCTGCTGGAGCTCATTGGCATTGTCCGTCGCCGACTTCATCGCCCGGCGGCGGGCGGCGTGTTCGGCCGCCGCGGCATCCAGCAGCGCCGTGAACACCAGGTTGCCCGCGTACTGCGGCAGCAACGTGTCGAGCACGTCGTCGGGCGACGGCTCGAAGTCGTACAAGGGCAGGATTTCGTCACTGCTGCCCTCGGCAGCGGCGTCGGAGGCCGTGCCCGTGACACCTTCGTCGGTCCGGACGGCGCCCGCCTCGACGCGGTGAAGCGTCTCGGGAACGTCTTCCACGACGATCGGGAACAGCCGCCGCGCCCGGACCTCCTGGGTGACCATGTTGACGAAGTGCGTCGAGACGATGTGGATCTCGTCAACCCCGCCCTCGTCGGTTGGAGAGTTGATGGCGGCAAGCAGGTCGTCGGCGATCGTGCGTGCATCGGAGTAGCTCGGCAGGCCGGTGAAGCCCGTGTACTCGCCGGCCATCTCGCGCCCGCGGAACCTGAACCAGGTCACGCCCTTCTGGCCGACGACGTACGGGACCACCTCCTGACCCTGCTCGACCAGCAGGCCGGACAGTGCCTCGGTCTGCCGGATGACGTTCGCCGAGTAGGCGCCGGCGAAGCCGCGGTCGCTGGTCACCACGAGCACCGCAGACCGGTGCGGCTCGCCGACTCCCTCGAGCAGAGGGTTGTCCAGCCGTGCGTTGGTGGCGGCCGCCTCAAGGGCGGACACGAGGGCCCGCGTGTACGGCCGGGCCGCCTCGGCCCGCTGCTGGGCCTTGATGATCCGCGAAGCGGCGATCAGCTCCTGCGCACGGGTGATCTTCTTCGTCGACTCGACGGAGCGGATGCGCCGCCGGAGAACACGCAGCTCGGCTCCCATCTGTCAGCGACCTCCCCTCGGCCTTGTCGTGGCGGGCATCGTCACGCGGCCGGCTCGCCACTGCCGGCGTCGGGAGCGGCCACCTTGCGGACGTCCGCCTCGGTGCGGGTGCGGCGGCGGATCTTGGTGAAATCCTCCTCACCCTCCCCCATCGCCTCGACCGGCTCATCCTTGACCAACGGCTGCCCCGACGCGGTGACGAACTGCTGCTTGAAGGAATCGACGGCCTGCTCCAGCGTCGCAGTGTTCTCGTCGGAGAGCTCACCGGTGGTCGTGACCGAATCCAGTAGATCGCCGTGCTCGCGGCTGACGTAGTCGAGGAACTCGGCCTCGAACCGGCGGATGTCCTCGACCGGTACGTCGTCGAGCCGACCCGTCGTTCCCGCCCAGATCGACACGACCTGCTTGGCCACCGGCACCGGGGCACCCTGGCCTTGCTTGAGCAGCTCGACCAGGCGGGCGCCGCGCTCGAGCTGAGCCCGGCTGGCGGCGTCGAGGTCGGAGGCGAACGCGGCGAACGCCTTGAGGTCGTCGTACTGCGCCAGGTCGAGCTTCATCGAGCCCGCCACCTTCTTCATGGCCTTGACCTGCGCCGCGCCGCCAACCCGGGAAACCGAGAGGCCGACATTGATGGCCGGCCGGACGCCTTGGTTGAACAGGTCCGCCTCGAGGTAACACTGGCCGTCGGTGATCGAGATGACGTTGGTCGGGATGAAGGCAGAGACGTCGTTGGCCTTCGTCTCGATGATCGGAAGCCCGGTCATCGAGCCGGAGCCCAGCTCATCGTTGAGCTTGGCGCAGCGCTCGAGGAGCCGCGAATGCAGGTAGAACACGTCGCCTGGGTAGGCCTCGCGGCCCGGTGGGCGACGAAGCAACAGCGACACGGCGCGGTACGCCTCGGCCTGCTTGGTGAGGTCGTCGAACACGATCAGGACGTGGTAGCCCTGGTACATCCAATGCTGACCGAGCGCCGAGCCGGTGTACGGCGAGAGGTACTTGAAGCCGGCAGGGTCCGACGCCGGCGCCGCCACGATCGTCGTGTACTCCAGTGCGCCGGCCTGTTCGAGCTGGTCGCGCACCGCGGCGATCGTCGAGCCCTTCTGACCGGTCGCGACGTAGATGCAGCGGACCTGCCTGGACTTGTCGCCGGTCTTCCAGTTGTCGACCTGGTTGAGGATCGTGTCGACGGCGACAGTCGTCTTGCCGGTCTGGCGGTCGCCGAGGATGAGCTGGCGTTGCCCGCGGCCGATCGGCGTCATCGCGTCGATCGCCTTGATGCCGGTCTGCAGCGGCTCACTCACGCCCTGCCGCTGGACGACGGACGGAGCCTGCAGCTCGAGAGCACGGCGCCCTTCGGCCTCGATCTCGCCGCGACCGTCGAGAGGATGACCCAGCGGGTCGATGACCCGGCCGAGGAAGCCGTCCCCCACCGGGACGGAGAGGACCTCTCCGGTCCGCCGGACCGGCTGGCCCTCCTCGATGCCAGCGAACTCACCGAGGACGACAACGCCGATCTCCGTGACGTCGAGGTTCAGCGCCAGGCCGAGCGTGCCGTCCTCGAACTCCAGCAGCTCGTTTGCCATAGCCGAGGGAAGCCCTTCGACGCGCGCGATCCCGTCGCCGGCAATAGCCACGCGACCGACCTCCTCCCGGGCAGCGGCCGCCGGCTCGTACGACTTCACGAAGGCATCGAGGGCCTCGCGGATCTCCTCGGGACGGATTGTCAGCTCCGTCATGGTTGCTCCCTGCTCTCTGCTCTCGGATACGGGTTCAGCCACCGGCCAGCCGGCGCTGGACGTCGGCCAGGCGGGCGCGGACGGTTCCGTCGACCACGTCGTCGCCGATCTCGACCTTGATGCCGCCGACCAGGTCGGGCTCGACGACCACGTTGAGCTTGACCGGACCGCCGGCCTGCGCGGTCAGCGCCTGCTCGAGCCGTTCACGGTTCTCGGTGCTCAGCGGCGCCGCCACCCTGACCAGCGCCACTCGCCGGGCGCGCCGGCCAGCGGCCAGCTCGCCAACCCGGTCGAATGCCGCCTCCAGGGTGCTGTTGCGCCGGGCCAGGACGACGTGTTCGACCAGCCGGACGGTCTCGGGTGCGGCCTTGTCGGACAGCAATCTGCGCACCAATTCGCGCCGGGCCGGTGCGGGTGCTGCCCGGTCCAGCAGGGCAGAACGCAGTGTGGGGGCGCCCTGGACGACCTGGCCGAACCGGAACAGCTCGTCCTCCACGCCGTCAAGACGGTCTCCGGCCTCGGCCGCCGCGAGGTGGGCGACGACGCCGAACTCCTCGACGGCCGCCATCAGGTCGCCGGGACCCGCCCATCGCTCCCGGACGGCGGCGGCGGGCAGCTCGGCGGCAGCCGGGTCGAGCCGGTCACCTACCAGCGTCTGGGCCAGCGCGGCTCGGTCGTCCGCGCTGCGACCGGGGTCGGTGAGCGCACGGCGTACGGCGGGCTGCTCGCGGAGCATCCCGGCGAAGGCGAACAGGGAGTCGCCGATCGTGGCTGCCGTTCCGCTGTCCTGGCCGATGGCGGCGTCGACCCGTTCGCCGAACGCCGCATAGGCCTGCTGGCTCGACCCCTGCATCAGGCCTCCTGGTCCGCCTGCCGGCTCGGGCCGACCCCGTCGCCACTGGCCTCCAGCTCCGCCAGGAATCGTTCGACGACCCGCTGCGAGCGGGCGTCGTCCTCCAAAGACTCACCGACGACGCGCTCGGCCAGCTGGGTGGCGATGGTGCCGACCTCGGCCCGCAACGAGCGCACGACCTGCTCGCGCTCGGCCGCCATCTGTGCATGCGCGCGCTCCGCGATGCGCTCCGCCTCCGCCTGCGCGGACTCGCGCATCTCGGCCAGGATCGCCGCACCTTGGGCCTTGGCGTCCTCCCGGATCCGTGCCGCCTCCGCGCGGGCGTCGGCGAGCTGGGCGCGGTACTGCTCCAGCGCACGCTGAGCCTCGGCCTGGGCCTCCTCGGCCCGTTTGATGCCACCCTCGATCGCCGAGCTGCGCTCGGCGTACGTCTTCTCGAAGATCGGGAAGACGTACGTCCGCAGGACGTAGAAGAGCAACCCGAAGGCCACCAGCCCGACGATCAGCTCGGACAGGTGCGGCAGGAGCGGACTCGGCTCCTCCGCCTCGGCGGAGGCGGTGAGCACGGCCATGGGACCCGTCAACATGGACATTGGCTAGAGCGCGAACGCGAGGCCGATACCGATGATCGCGAGTGCCTCGGCGAGCGCGAAGCCGAGGATCGCGATGCCCTGCAGCACGCTGCGGGCCTCCGGCTGGCGGGCCACGCCACTGATGTAGGCGGCGAAGATCAGGCCGATGCCCACACCCGGGCCGATGGCCGCGAGGCCGTACCCGACCATGTTGAGGGAGCCTTCCATCTTTCTTCCTTTCCTGGATGGGTCGTGCTCAGTGCTCGTAGGTCAGAGCGCCGCCGATGTAGATGGCGGAGAGCAGGGTGAACACGTATGCCTGCAGGAGCTGGATGAAGCCTTCGAAGAAGGTCATGATGACGGCGAAGACCATGGATATCCCGCCGGCCGCGAAGCCGACCACGCCCTGCGTCTCGAACAGCAGGTATTCCCCGCCCAGGATGCACAGGAGGAGAACGAGGTGGCCGGCGAACATGTTGAAGGTGAGACGGAGGGTGAGCGTGATCGGCCGGAAGACCACTGTCGACATGAACTCGATCGGCGAGAGCAGCGGGTAGATCGCCTTGGGCACACCGGGCGGGAACATCATGTTCTTGAAATAGCCGCCGAAGCCCTGCCTCTTGATGCCCATGTAGTTGAAGATCACCCACGAGATGACCGCGAGGAAGAGCGGGATCGCGATCCGCGACGTGGCCGGGAACTGCAGGACTGGAATGATCCCCGCGATGTTGAGCACCGCGATGAAGAAGAAGAGCGAGGCCAGGTACGGGACGTATTTGATGCCCTCTCGGCCGATCGCGTCGGCGGCGATCTGGTTGCGCACGAAGCCATAGGCGCTCTCGCCGGCGAACTGCAGCTTGCCGGGAATGAGGCTGCCGCGTCGCGCCGCGTAGTAGAAGAACAGTCCCACCGCCAGGGTTCCCAGCACGACGATCAACATCGGCTTCGTGAAAAACGTCCCCTCGCCGAACAGCTCCGGGTACTCGAAGTCGCGAGGCCCCGGTGCGTGGAACTCCTCCGGTGCCTCGGCGGCGAGCAACCTGTCGCTCACGGCGTCCTTTCCCTCGGCAGGCAGATGCCGGGTCCAAACGGGGGGCGGGATCAGGCCCTACCGTATCTGACCCAGACCAGGTAGAGCGCAGCGCCCATCCCCAGCAGGAGGCCGAGCATGAGGAAGATCCGGTTGTCCAGCCACTCGGCGACGAGCCACCCCAAACCGCCCCAAACGAAGACGCCTGCCATCATCAGGCTGACGGCGTTCCATGCGTTGGCCTGTTCCCGGCGGGAGTCGTCGGACGGGTCCGGAGTCATGGTTCGGTCGAGTGTACTGGTGGACGACCGGGCCACGCTCGCTGCTCGTGGCAGGGCTTCGACCTGCTGATTCGTGCTACGACGTCCGCACGACCACGGCGACGTGCACCGCTGTCCAGGTCAGGGCGCAGGCGATGAGGGTCACTCCCAGCCAGCGGCCGTCGAGTGACTCGCTGCGCGCCGCCAGCCGTAGGACCAGCACGATCAGGGCGATCCGCAACGTGTACGTGAGCAACAGCACACCCAGGCCGACGCCGACCTTCGCCTCGAGCGCGCGGGTGACGTAGAGCGGCACCAGGCCGCTCCAGAAGAACGCCACGACCAGCAGCGTCGCCAGCAGTCCACTGACAAGCCCCTCGGGGCCTGCCGCTACCCACGCCACCGCCGAGCAGAGCAGACCTGCCACGAACGTCGCGCGCCGGGCGAACACGTGCGCCGGAGTCGGCCGGCGGGTCCGCGGGGCGGTGCGCTGGGTGCCGCCCATCAGAGCTTGCGACCCAGCAGCGCACGCGGCCGGCCCGTGGTCACCATCACCATCACGGCGAGGACGAGAGCGACGCCGGCAACGGTCGTCCAGCCTCCGACCATGCCGACCACGACCAGGCCGAATGCGACCAGTGCCGCCCAGATCCACATGATCAGCACGGCTCTGCGGTGTGAGTGGCCGATCTGCAACAGCCGGTGGTGAAGGTGCTGCTTGTCGGGTGCGAACGGAGACCGACCGGCCCGGGTCCTGCGTGCCACGGCCATCAGCAGATCGGCGAAGGGCAGCGCGATGATCGCCAACGGCAGGAGCAGAGGAAGCAACGCCGGCAGCAGGGCCACGCCGTCTGCTTGCACCGGAAACGTGCCGGTGAGGCTCACCGAACCGGCGGCGAGGAGCAGACCGATGAGCATCGAACCGGAGTCGCCCATGAAGATCCGCGCCGGATGGACGTTGTGCGGCAGGAACCCGAGGCACATTCCGAACAGGATCGCGGTCACCAGAGCCGGGGTCGTCAGGCGCGAGAACCCACCCTCGACGGCCAGCAGGTAGGCATAGGCGAAGAATGCCGCGGCGCCGATCCCGACCACTCCGGCGGCCAAACCGTCCAGGCCGTCGACGAAGTTCACGGCGTTCGCGGTTCCCACCACGAGGAGGACGGTCAGCAGCGCACCCTGGGTCTGGTCGAAGGAGAGGTAGCCCCCGGAGGGCAGAGGCAGCGAAATGAGCTGCACTCCCTCGACCACCAGCAGTCCAGCCGCCAGCAGCTGCCCAGCGAACTTCGCGAGCGCCGACAGTCCCCAGATGTCGTCCGCCACCCCGACCAGGCAGATCACCACCGCGGCCAGGACGAGGGCGCGTGCGTCGGTCGACTCCTCGAACACCCGCGACATCGCCGGCAAGTAGCTGGCGACGAGCATGCCGGCGAGCAGGCCGCCGAGCATCGCCAGCCCACCCAGTCGAGGAACCGGGTCACGGTGCACGTCGCGGTCCCGGGTTGGCGGCACGGCGCCGACGTCGTGCGCGATCCGCCCGGTCAGCGCGACCAGCAGGTAGGTCACGCCCGCCGCGACGAGCAGGGTGAGCAGGTATTCACGCACGCGGCTGACCTTTGTGGTTTGGCCGAGCGACGTCGGCTCCGCCCGGGCCTCCTACTTCGCCCCAACGCCCGACCGCGCCCGAGCCGGCGTCGCTCGGCCCAACCACGGCGCTCACCTAGCTGTGCGGGTAGGCGGGGTGCTTCGCGACCAGCCCCGACACCGCCGCGGTAATCTCGGCCGCCGCCGTGCCGTCCACGTCACGGACCGCGCGCGAGATCAGCGACGCCACCTCTTTCATGTCGCCCTCGGTCATGCCTTGGGTGGTGACCGACGGTGAGCCGACCCGGATCCCGGACCCGGTCATCGGCGGCTGTGGGTCGAACGGGATGGCGTTCTTGTTCAGGGTGATCCGTGCGGCGTCGCAACGAAGCTCGGCCTGCGCACCTGTGACCCCGATCGGACGCAGGTCGATCAGTGCCAGATGCGTGTCGGTGCCACCCGAGACGGGGCGCATACCCTCGGCCGCCAGGCCGTCCGCCAGCGCCTGCGCGTTGGCGATGACCTGCCGCGCGTAGCTCTGGTAGGACGGCTGTAGGGCTTCGCCAAGCGCCACGGCCTTGGCCGCGACAGCGTGCATCAGTGGACCGCCCTGGCTGAACGGGAACACCGCCTTGTCGATCTTCTTGGCGTGCTCTTCCTTGCACACGATCATGCCGCCGCGCGGGCCCCGCAGGACCTTGTGCGTGGTCAACGTGACGACGTCGGCGTACGGCACCGGGCTCGGGATGGCCTTCCCGGCCACCAGTCCGATGAAATGCGCGGCGTCGACCATGAGAATGGCGTCGACCTCGTCGGCGATCTGCCGGAACGATTCGAAGTCGATCAGCCGAGGGTAGGCCGTTGCACCACAGATGATCATCTTGGGTCGGTGCTCGAGTGCCAGGTCCCGCACCTCGTCGAAGTCGATCAGCTCGGTCTGCTCGTCGACGCCGTACGACACGACGTTGAACCACTTGCCGGAGAAGTTGACCTTGGAGCCGTGCGTCAGGTGGCCGCCGTGGGGAAGCGACATGGCGAGCACGGTGTCACCGGGAACCGTGAACGCGGCGTACGCGGCCAGGTTCGCGCTGGCGCCCGAATGCGGCTGCAGGTTGGCGTGCTCCGCTGCGAACAGTTCCTTCGCGCGCGCGACGCCGAGCTCTTCAGCCCGGTCCACTTCGGCACACCCCCCGTAGTATCGCCGGCCCGGATAGCCCTCGGCGTACTTGTTGGACAGCGTGGAGCCGAGGGCGGCGAGCACGGCGGGAGAGGTTAGGTTCTCGCTCGCGATGAGCTGAAGCCCGCCCCGCAGCCGGTCCAGTTCGCCGAGAACCACGCTGGCGATCTCCGGATCCTCCGACTGTAGCGCGGAGAAGTCCGGACCCCAGAACGGCACGGCGGCATCGGTCATGACGAAACTCCGGTGACAAGTGGGGAGAGGCGGCGAGCCCACTCTACGGCGAGACCGCGGCGAGGGTCGTCTCCGGCACGACCTCCTTCAGTAGGTCGATCGAGACGGCGCCCACGCGAAGCACCCGGGGTACGTCGCCGGTCACGTCGACGATCGTCGACGGAACCCCGTCGTCGGTCGGATAGGAGTCGAGGTAGACGGCGACGGCGTCGCCGAGCTGGTCGCGGGCTTGCTCGCCGGATCGGGCCGGCGGTAGGCCGGACCGGTTGGCGCTGCTGACCGCCATCGGCCCGGTCTCCTGGAGCACCTCGATGGCCACCGGGTGGAGCGGCATGCGCACGGCGACGGTTCCATCGGTGTCGCCGAGGTCCCAGCGCAGTGTCGGCTGCTGACGGCAGACCACGGTCAGGCCGCCGGGCCAGAACGCCTCGACGAGCTTGCCGACAACGCCGCCAGACTGCGCCGACAGGCCCGCAAGAGTCGTCGGCGACCCCACCAGAACCGGCACCGGGAGGTCGCGCCCGCGGCCCTTGGCGGCGAGCAGCGCGGCAACGGCGTCCGAACTGAACGCGTCGCAGCCGATGCCGTAGACGGTGTCGGTCGGGAGCACCACGAGCTTGCCCTGGCGTACGGCTCTGATGGCCGCCGGGATGCCGCGGGAGCGCTGGGCACGGTCGTTGCAGTCGTACGTACGGCTCACGTGCGAAATCTAGCTTGGGCGGCGATCCGGGGAAGAGCCGCCGGCGTCGGCGCGTCTGGCCGTGAGATATCTCGGCCGGCCGGCCAGGTCGGCATGCTCGGCGACGTCGATCCACCGGGCCGGGTCGGCGAAGATCGCGGGCGCCGCGACGCCCTGCACGTCGGCATGCTCGGCGACCAGCAGGCCCCCGGCACGCAGCAGTCTGGCGGCATTGCGCTCGAGCACACGAAGGGCGTCGAGCCCGTCGTCGCCGGACCACAGCGCGGAGGCGGGGTCGTGTGCCGCCACCTCGGGATCGCGGATGGCAGCGCCCAGCGGGACGTACGGCGGGTTCGCCACGACGACGTCCATGCTGCCGTCCATGTCCGGCAGGCATCCGTCGACGTCGGCGTGATGGACGACGACGGCCGTGCCCGACGCATTGCGCCGCAGCCACGCCACGGCGTCGTCCTCGGACTCGACCGCGTGCACGACCGCGGCGGGCACCTCGTGGGCCATCGAGATCGCGATGGCACCGGAACCCGAGTACAGGTCGACGACGACGGGACGGTCCAGCGTCCTGGCCGCCTCGATCGCCGTGCCGGCGATCAGTTCGGTTTCGGGCCGCGGCACGAACACGCCCGGCCCGACAGCGACCTCGACGTGCCGGAACGCCGCCCGACCTGTCAGATGCTGCAGTGGTTCGCGCGCCGCCCGGCGAGCGACGAGTGCGTCGTACGCCGGCCGGTCGAGCGTCTCGTGGCGCACGAGGTCGCCACGAGACACGCCGAGGAGGTGGGCTGCGAGTGCCTCCGCGTCGTGACGAGGCGAGGCCACCCCGGCCGCGGCCAGGATCTCGGTTGCTGCTGCGACGGCATCACCGACCCGGGAGGATCTGCTCCTCACCCGGCCATGTCGTCCCGCCCTCATGTCAGTCTCCGACGGCGGCCAGGCGTTCGGCCGCGTCGGCGTCGATCAGCGCCCTGATGACGGCATCCAGGTCTCCGTCGAGCACGGCGTCGAGGTTGTATGCCTTGTAGCCGACGCGGTGGTCGGAGATGCGGTTCTCGGGGAAGTTGTACGTTCGCACGCGCTCTGACCTGTCGACGGTACGGACCTGGCTTCGCCGCTCGGCCGACGCGGCGGCCTCGGCCTCCTCCTGGGCCGCGGCCAGCAGGCGGGCCCGCAGGATGCGCATGGCCTGCTCCTTGTTCTGCAGCTGGCTCTTCTCGTTCTGGCAGGACACGACGATCCCGGTCGGCAGGTGCGTGATCCGGACCGCGGAGTCGGTGGTGTTCACGCTCTGCCCACCAGGACCCGACGATCGGTAGACGTCGATCCGGAGGTCGTTGGAGTTGATCTCGATATCGGTCTCGTCCTCCGCCTCGGGAAAGACCAGGACTCCGGCCGCCGAGGTGTGGATGCGTCCCTGACTCTCGGTGACCGGCACCCGCTGGACCCGGTGGACGCCGCCCTCGTACTTGAGCCGTGCGTAGGGGGCAGTCCCGGGCTGCGGGGCGCCGCGGGCCTTGACCGCGACCGAGACGTCCTTGTAGCCGCCGAGGTCGGACTCCTCGGAGTCGAGAATCTCCGTGCGCCAGCCGGCGCGCTCGGCGAACCGTAGATACATCCGCAACAGGTCGGCTGCGAACAGCGCCGACTCCTGGCCACCCTCACCGGCCTTGACCTCGAGAATTGCATCGCGGTCGTCGTTCGGGTCGCGAGGCAGAAGCAGGGTGCGGAGCTGCGCCTCGAGCTCGGCTCGGCGGGCCGCCAACTGCCCGGCTTCTAGGGCGAAGGCGGGATCGTCGCCCGCGAGCTCCTGCGCCGCACCGAGGTCGTCCCCGGTGCGGCGCCATTCCTCGAACACGCGGACAACCGTGCCCAGCTCGGCGTACCGCCGACCGAGGCGTCGGGCCAGTGCGGTGTCGGCGTGCACGGCAGGGTCGGCGAGGCGTCGCTCGAGCTCGGCATGCTCGGCGACCATCTCCTCGACCCGGTCGAACACCCGACTCCCGTCCCTCGTTCTCCGAATGGTCATGTCACCTGTGTCTCCGGGTGCCTCACCGGGCACCGAGACCGGTACCGGGCTGCAGCCCGCGCGACCTGACCCATGCGGGGCCTGCCAGAGAACGGCGGACGCCGGCGGGGACATCCCCGAACCGGCGCCCGCCGAGCGAGCTACTTGGCGTCTGCCTTCTTCTTGCCGTACCTCGACTCGAAGCGGGCGACCCGCCCACCGGTGTCGAGGATCTTCTGCTTGCCCGTGTAGAACGGGTGGCAGTTCGAGCACACATCGGCATGGATGATGCCGTTCTTCGCAGTACTGCGGGTGGTGAAGGTGTTGCCACAGGTACAGGTGACCGTGGTCTCCACGTACTCAGGGTGAATACCGGGCTTCAACTGATCTCCTCGGGTCGCGTGGCGCCGGGTCGTCCGCAGAGCACAGACGTGAACCGGACCGACGTACGAGTGTGCCATCACTACGGCACGCAGCCCAAACACGCGCGGGTCCGCCGCTATTCCGAGTCGGGCTACTCGTCGGACTCGCGGATGCCGCCCAGCGCCGGGGTCGTCTTCTGCACCTGCATCAGGAACTCGATGTTGCTCTTGGTGCTCTTGAGCTTGTCCAGGAGCAGTTCGATCGCCTGCTGCGGATCCAGTGCCGACAGGACCCGGCGAAGCTGCCACATGACGGCCAGCTCATCGCGAGAGACCAGGATCTCCTCACGACGCGTGCCCGACGCGTCGACATCGACGGCGGGGAAGATCCGCTTGTCGGCGAGGTCACGGCGGAGCCGCAGCTCCATGTTTCCGGTGCCCTTGAACTCCTCGAAGATGACCTCGTCCATGCGCGAGCCGGTTTCGACCAGCGCCGTGGCGATGATCGTCAGCGAGCCCCCGTGCTCGACGTTGCGAGCCGCGCCGAAAAAGCGCTTCGGCGGGTACAGGGCGCTGGAGTCGACGCCACCGGACAGGATCCGGCCGCTGGCCGGTGCGGCCAGGTTGTAGGCGCGACCGAGCCGGGTGATCGAGTCGAGCAGCACGACGACGTCGCCACCGAGCTCCACCAACCGCTTGGCGCGCTCGATGGCCAGCTCGGCGACCGTCGTGTGGTCCTCGGCCGGACGGTCGAAGGTCGAGGCGATGACCTCTCCCTTCACCGCACGCTGCATGTCGGTGACCTCCTCGGGTCGCTCGTCGACGAGGACGACCATGAGGTGGGTCTCGGGGTTGTTGGCCGTAACGGCGTTCGCCAGCGCCTGAAGGATGAGTGTCTTGCCCGCCTTCGACGGCGAGACGATCAGGCCGCGCTGGCCCTTGCCGATCGGCGCCACCAGGTCGATGACCCGAGTCGACACGATGCCCGGCTCGGTCTCCAGACGCAGGCGGTCCTGCGGGTACAGCGGAGTCAGCTTCGAGAACTCCGGCCGGTGCTGCCCGGTCTCCGGGTCAGCCCCGTTGACGGTGTCGACGCGCACCAGCGCATTGAACTTCTGCTGCTTCTCGCCATCGCGCGGCTGGCGCACGACGCCGGTCACGGCGTCGCCCTTCCGCAGCCCATTGCGGCGGACCATCGCCAGCGAGACGTAGACGTCGTTCGGGCCGGGCAGGTAGCCCGAGGTCCGCACGAACGCGTAGTTGTCGAGGATGTCGAGGATTCCAGCCACCGGGATGAGCACGTCGTCCTCGGACACCTGGACCTCGTCGATCCGGTCACGTCCGGAAGTGCCACCGCCGCCACGGCGGTCACGGTCGCGATTGCCGCCCCGACGGTCGCGACGCCGGCGTCGGTTGCGGTTGCGGTCGCCGTCCTCGTCGTCGTCGCGGGGACCTCCCTGCTGAGAGCGTTCGTTCTGCCCGGGAGCACGGCGATCGGTGCTGCGCTCGTCCTGGTCGTCGCGGCGGTCCCGCTGGTCGCCACGAGCGGCCCGGGCCTGCCCGTCGCGTTGCTCGTGACCACCACGGCCGGTGTCGCGCGCCGTGTCGCGGCTCGTGTCTTCGCCCTTGACGGCGTCACCCTGCTCAGCACTGCCGGCGGGAACCGTGTCGCGTTCGGGCCGGGCAACGCGAGCCTCGTCGGCCGAGTCCTGGCGTGCTGCGCCCACGGAGTCGGCGTCGGTCTGAGTTGCGGCGACGGCAGCCGTGCCATCGGCGGCTGCCGGCGTGCGAACGAAGGCAGCCGCGGTGTCGGCGCTGGCTGACGCTACGGCCGGAGCGCTCGCCACCGCACCGCCCTGGGCAGTGCGGATGGCGTCGACGAGCTGGCTCTTGCGCATGCGGCCGGTGCCGGTGATGCCCAGGCTGCCGGCCAGTTGCTGGAGTTCTGCCAGGACCATGCCGTCCAGCCCGGACGAACGGCGGCGCCTCGGTTTGTCGGCGTCGCCGGAAGCAGGCTCCGGCATCGGCTCGGTGACTCCGTGGAGATCAATGTCAGTCACTCAGGGTCCTTCCCTGGACCGGCGCCGGCGAGAGTGCCGGCGCGTGGAACTCTCCGGGGCCGGGCCCCGGAGGTGTGAGGTGCACTCGGCGTTTGTCCGAGTGGTCGTCCCTCTTTGCACGGACGGACCGTGCACGGTGAGGCGGAATCCACGGTGTGCTAGGGCGGGATCTACCCGCATCCAAGGGATTGGCGACCAGCCCAGGGGGCGTCGGTGCGATACCGAGAGTAACACGTGCGCTGTCGCGCCGCCCCTCCCGGTCGAGTCCGGTCACGACTGCCTCGTGACCGTCGTGTCGTATTAGAGGTATGTCGACTCCTCGAATCGTTGGTGTGGCACGCCGGTTTTCGTCGTGCCGGTGAGATGTCTGTAGCGCGGCCAGGGGTCAGACCGTCTCGACGACCGTTCCTGTGCCGTCGACGGCGAGCTGCCGTGTCGCCCACCCGTCCGGAGCCGTGATCTCCGCCAGCCGTTCCGACGTGGTCAACACCAGTACCGATGGCCCCGCGCCCGACACCACTGCG